>JAMWCN010000009.1 GCA_023819505.1 Candidatus Omnitrophota bacterium
GTATAGGAACTTTTAAACTCATCCCTCCTGACATATAGCTTCTGATGGTTGAGCCATAAGGGGTTGGGATGGAATCTCTTAGGTTGTATTCGCCTTCTTTAAAAGATTTCTGGTAGGACTTAAAATAAATATTCTTATCCCAGGGGATTTTTGAGACAAGGCCAGTGAGGTCCTTTTTGTTAATCAGCCAGGAATATAGACCGCCTTTACCATAGAACCTTTGCTTAAACCATTGAGCCATAATTAAGGAATAATAGACCTGCCTTAAGGAAGCATATCTTTTTGCAATATTTACCTCTTTGGTAAGTTTTGGGATAATCAGTTCGCGGATAAGTTGAGAAGAATATTCATTGAGTTGTTTTAGACGCTCATCTTTGAAATTATATGTAGAGGTGCCTTTAAGATAATCCTCTTCTAAAAGTACCTTTAAGGTTGCCTTGTAAATATAGGCAGAATCTTGGGTTTCTCTAATAATGATTTCATCTGGCACAATCCAGGGGCGGGTTAAAGTAGGAATAGTGATATTTTCATAACCAAATAATTCTTCAGCCTTTTTATAGAGTAATTCCCAGTATCTTTTTCCTTCAGGAGTTTCGGGAGAAGTAAACCTTGCAGTATCTTTCTTTAATTGCAGGTCTACCTCTAAAAGGATTTTGCCAATATCAGTTTGGGCTAAATAAGGATCAATGATATTATCGGGTGAGTCAGGCCGTAAGTTCACCCAGAAAGATTCATTGGGAAGGGTGATACCGATGAAGAAATACTTAAGCAGAGTTTTGATAGCATCTTCTAGTTCGGTCTTCTGAGGGTTCTTTAGATCGCCTTTGTCCAGAAAGAGCTGAAAGTTATTAGCAACATTATCATAAGAAAGGTATCTTAAATGTAGGGGCCTGAATTTATCCTGAATAAAAGAAGAGCGCAGGCTATTTAACATCCCTGATAAATCCAGTTGCTCCGCAACCTGCGCAAAACCGCTCTGCTCCAAGAGAAGCAAAAAACATAAGAAAAAAGCAATGATTTTATTAATCTTACGTGACATTTTTAGTAGATTTTAGTTTATCAACCGTGTGTATTTAAAGTTTATATTATTATAGTAGTAGGCGTCAAGGGTATTTTGGGAGTTTTGAGAAAGCGTTTTCAAAAAAATCTGCACAGCCTTTTTAAAAAATCAAATCCTTTTATTATAAGATGAATTGGGATAAGATTAATGAGGGGATTTTATAATTCTTAAGATGCGGGATATACTCATGAAATCAAAATGGTCAAATTGGATTCCTGTTCTAAAAAGATGGGATTCTATCTGTTTTGACCAGATTACTGTACCAGTTAGATATAAAGGATCGCGGTTATCTGGAAGTTCAACCCAGATCTCCAGGTGAAAAGACTTAGAAAGTTCATCTAAAGTCAAAATTAACCCTCCTCCACCTGCACTTATATCGATAAGTTTTCCTTTGCCTTCTTTATTTAATTCTTTACAGAAGTATCTTACAGGAAAGTCTACCTTAAATCTTTCAAACATCCTACGTTCTTGCATTTTTTAAAATATAGCATAATTAAAGATGATATTCAATAAAAAATTTACCTTTCCCTTAGGATCGCTTTTGAACATATAGAGTTAAAAGCACAGTATATACAAGCCATATAAGTAGGGTGTGCTTCAAAATCTTGCCTCCTAATTCCTTCGGAAGCTTGCAGGATCTTTTTCTTTGCTTTCTCTAAATCATCTTCATCCAATTTTGCTTTTCCCACAACTCCTGATTCTAAAAAAAATAACCTTACCTCTTTAGGAAGAATGCCAAATATATTTTTATAAGCAAGGCAGTATATAGCTAATTGCAGGTTCTCTTTAGTTTTTTTATCTGCCTCTTGTTGTTTATTTACCTGTGATGATTTAAAATCAGTGATAATAGCACCGTCCTCTTCTATATCGATACGGTCAAATCTACCAATGATACGATTGTTCTCATAGATAAAAGAAAAATCTTTCTCTACATAAGTAGGAGGTTTTGGTTCTTTCTCCTGCTCGTAGTAGAAACGTAAAAGTGCTTCTTTTGCTATCCTTTCCCTTTCCTCCTGATGCTGTTTACCTAAAAAACCTACAGGAATAAATGCTTCCTTAAATGCTTCCAGAATAAAATCAGGGTTGACTTTTCTTCCCGCCAATTTATAACGCAGGTACTTGCTTACCGCTTCATGCATTGCTCTTCCATAGATTACTGCATGGTGTTCCATAATAGGGATCCTTAAAATATGAACATATTTATATTTTAGTGGACAGCTTAAATAATCATCTATCTGCAGATAGCTTAAGGTAAGAAGCTGATCCTGGGGGAATCTCTTTGATACTTTTTGAACAGATAGAGGTTGAGAAAATCCTGAAATTAATTCTAATGAAGAGATTTTTTTCTTCTCTTTATTAAGTATTTCTTCTCCTAAAGCTTCTACTACAAATTGACTTACCTTCCTAGATTTTAAACCACCGTAGTCAGAAGCCCAGCTAAGATACAACTCCTCTTTTGCTCTCGTCATCGCTACATAGAAAAGCCGGCGTTCTTCCTGAATATGGTAATCGCCTGTAGGTAAAATATCCTTTATTAATTCATCGGGTATCTCTATAATTTGCTTACGATGAGGCCAAGGGAAACGACCTTGAACTAAACTTACCAAAAAAACAACTCTGAATTCTAATCCTTTTGCTTTATGAACAGTTAAAACATTCACCGCATCCGCATCTGGATCTGCCTCCACAGTAGCAGGATCTTCTCCTGCTTCGATAAGTAGGTCTAAATAATTTATAAAATTATTAACCCTATTTTCTTTGGTTACAGATTCGAAATCTCTGACAAGATTAAAGAATCTAGCGATGTTCTGAATCTTATATTCATTCTCCTCTGTAGGGTTATTCACCAAATTTGAAAGGTAACCGCTCTCTTTTAAAAAAGAATAAAGAAGCCTTCCTGTGTTTTGTTGACGAGAAAGCTCTAAAAATTTTTCTATCTCCTTCAAAAATTTCTCCAGAATACTATAACTGGAGCCTTTTAGTTCTTTTAACTCTTCAATCTCATGGATATGTTTAAATACCCAATATAAATAACGGTTGTGTCTCTTTGCATAGTGCATACAAAGAATAAGATCTTCCATATCGATCCGATATACTTCCGAACTTATCAGATAATATAGACTTAAAGAGTTAGTAATATCTGCTATCGTCCTTAAGAAATTTATACATAACATTACCTCAGGTCTCTGATAGAGACCTTGATTACCACTAAATCTCCAAGGAACCCCTAACATATTTAAGGCTTCTAGATAAACTTGGGCATCTGAATTAGAACGCACCAGAATTGCAAAATCACTAAACTTAAATTTATTTGACTCCACTTTTTCTTTAATAGTTTTAGCTACAAAATCTGCTTCTGCTAAATAATTATCAAAATGCAAGTAAAAGGGGGAGGTAGATTCCTTTAAAGCTACAAGACGCTTATTTATACCTGCCTTTATTTCAAAACGTTCTGGATTATTGTATTGGATTAAGCGGTAAGCACTATCAAGGATCTGTTGACCTGAACGGTAATTGATGATTAAACTTATCTTTTTTGCTTCAGGAAAATCCTGCATAAAATTTAAAACATTACTGTAGGCAGCGCCTCTCCATCTATAAATACATTGATCGTCATCAGCTACCACCGTAATATTTCTTTTATCTCCACAGAGAAGTTTCGCTAATTGATACTGGGCGTAGTTTGTATCCTGGAATTCATCTATAAGGATATATTTAAATTTTTCTTGATAATACTTTAATACTGAAGGATGATTCCTAAAGAGCTGTAAAGTTAAATAAAATTGATTAGCAAAATCTACTTTCCCTTCTCTATTTAGAAGCTCTAGATACTTTGCATAGGCTTTAGCGATCTCTAAAGTTTTAAAAGCCTCCTCTTCTTTTGCCTTATCATGAAGATTTTGCTTTGTCTCTGCAACTAACTTTGAGGCATATTCTAAATACTCTTGAGGTGATATATCCTCATCCCTTAATCTACTAAATATAGAGATAAGGGGGTCAAGGTATCTTGTAGGTTCTGAAAGTGGTCGGTAAAAAGAGAGATCAAACTCAAAGAGATGTTCCCTTAAAAATACTATCGATTCTGCATGGGTAAGAACTTTAAAATCAGGATCTAATCCCAAAATAAAGGCATTCTCTCTTAAAACCCTATCTCCGAAAGCATGGAAAGTAGAAATCCAGATATCAGTATAACCGTAAGGAACCAAGATATCTACTCTCTCTTCCATCTCTTGTGCTGCTTTATCAGTAAAGGTTAAGGCAAGGATCTCTTGTTGTTTGGCAAGTCCTTTGGAGATAAGGTAGGCGATCCTGCGGGTAATTACATTGGTTTTACCTGTACCTGCTCCTGCAATGATTAAAAGAGGTCCTTCCCCATAGGTAACTGCTTCTAATTGCTCTCTATTTAAGCCCTCTAAAATTTTATCCATATTCTTTTTCTATTTTACCTTGACAAAAAAATATTTTCAAGTATACTTTATCTTTAAAAAGGAGTTCAGAAAAATTATGTTAAAAAGATGCGCTCTCTGTGGTAAAGGTCCACTTACAGGACGTAATGTAAGTAGAAGGGGTCTGGCTAAGAAAAAAGGTGGAACAGGTAGTAAAATCACCCGTTCCACTGAAAGGCGTTTTTATCCTAACCTTCGCAAAGTCCGTATCTATGTCGGTAAAAAATTTAAGAAATTGTATGTTTGTGTAAAGTGCCTGAAAAGACCTGATTTCTTAAAATTAACTAGTAAGGCTTCCTAGGGTCTTAAAGAATTTAATCGTATATCCTCTATCTCTAAAAATAAATCTTCAGAATTTCTGTATCCCTTTAGAGGTAAACTATAAACTAAATCGAAAGATTCACAATTTTCTAAAAACTCTTTTAAATTTGCCATATTAAAACCAATCGCAGGATAACTAAATTCTCCATCGGTAACCCAAATTTTAATATGATTTTTACCAAAAATTTGTGGCTCTTTAGATAGTTTAAGCTTTGGTGTATAAAATAAAGGATGGGGGTTAGCTTCACCGAAGGGCTCCATAATTGCTATCTCATCTAAAAGTTCCACACTTATATCTTTTAATTTCAATTCCATATCTATATCTAAAGAGGGGTATAAATCTTCCAAATTAAGTTTTTGGGAAGCCAGATCATTTAGCCTCTTTTTAAGATGCTGGATATTTTTTTTGGAGATAGACAATCCTGCTGCTAAACTGTGTCCTCCAAAATTATTTAAGATATCTTTACATTGAGAAAGCATCTCTAAGATATGGAAATTCCTTATAGAGCGTGCTGAACCTCTACAGATACCCTCCTGTAAAGAAATCATCACTGTAGGCCGATGAAAAGTATCTTTGATCTTTGAAGCAACGATACCCAAAAGTCCTTGATGCCAACCTTCTTTTGCTAAAATGATAACTTTATCCTCTTTAAAATTAATCTCATTCTCAACCATATCTTCTGCCTCTTTTAGCATTTTTTCTTCTATTTTCTGTCGGGAAGTATTAAGATTATGTAGAATCTCTGCAAGTTCATTTGCCTCTTGAATGGATTTACTCATCAGAAGTTTCAAAGATATCTCTGCATCATCTAATCTGCCACTGGCATTTAGGCGTGGGGCAATAATATAGGAGATATCTTCAGTATTAAGGTATTTTTTTTCTATTCTACTTACATTAAGAAGCGCCTTAAAACCTAAACGGGGAGATTCTATTAACTTAAAAAGACCCTCTTTTGCAATTGTACGATTCTCTCCTAAAAGGGGCATACTATCTGCTACTGTTCCCATACAGACAAGATCCAGATACTCTCTAAGTTCTCTTCCTAAAAGAGCAGAAGCTAATTTATAAGCTACCCCTACCCCTGCTAATGCTTTATAGGGATATTTTGAGCTCCTACATTGGGGATCTACCACTGCTAAAGCAGAAGGCAGTTTATCTTCTAACGGAAGATGGTGATCTGTGATAATTACATCAATACCTACTCTATTTAGTTCTTCTACTTCCAAAAAATTAGTTATCCCACAATCTACAGTGATTAAAAGATGGATATTTTGAGATTTAGCCATCCTTATAACATTGGTATTGAGCCCATAGCCTTCATTTATACGATGGGGAAGATAATGAAATACCCTTAAACCTAAATTACTTAATACCGATTCTAAAAGCGCAACTGCAGTTATACCATCTACATCGTAATCACCAAAAATTAAAATCCTTTCTTTATTGTAGATTGCTTTTTTAATCCTCTCTACTGCTTTTTTCATATCAGGGAGGAGAAAACTAAAAGATAGATCCAGAAATTTGGGATAAAGAAAAGATTCCGCAGATTGGGTATCTTCTATATTACGATTTATAAGGAGTTGGGATAATATATTAGATATATTTAAATTATTAGAGATTTCTTCTCTTAATTTAAAGTTTGGCTGATATATCCTCCATATCCTATACATACTTTACATACTTTGTGGGCGAGATATTCCTAAAAGTCTTAATCCTTTATCTAAGATGATGCGGGTTGCCTCTACCAAAGCTATCCGACAACTACTTAATTCCTTATCTATATTATTTAATACGCGCTGGGTATCATAGAATTTATGAAATGCGCTAGCTAATCTCTGTAAATAAACAGTTAAATTATAGGGATCTAAATTTTTAAAAACAAAGAATTCCTGATAAGGAAACTCAACTAGTACCTTAATAAGTTCCAATTCTTCCTTCTCTTTTAGCAAAGAATATTTAAGTTTAGAAGGTTTAATCTTTATATCAGTTTTTCTTAATATACCGCATATCCTTGCATAAGCGTATTGGATATAATATACAGGATTCTGGTTAACTTTAGCTTTAGCTAAATCTAAATCAAAATCAAGATGACTATTTGTACGGCGCATGATAAAGAAGAAACGGGAAGCATCTTTCCCAACCTCTTCTAAAACTTCCTTTAAAGTTATATACTGTGCTTTGCGAGTAGACATGGGTAGAACTTTTCCTTCTTTATAAAGAGTTACTAACTGTACAATAACTATAGACAAAGATTCAGCTTTCTTTCCCATCGCCTCTACCGCTGCTTTAAGACGACCGATATAGCCATGATGATCCGGACCCCAAAGGTTAATTAACCAACCAAAGCCCCTCTTATACTTATAATGATGGTAAATGATATCCGCAGTCAGATAAGTATAGGAGCCGTCCTTTTTTATTATCACTCTATCTTTATCATCACTGAAAGCTGTAGATTTAAACCAGATCGCTCCTTCTTTCTCATATATGAGACCTTTTTTGGTAAAATAGGAAATCAGTTTTTGGATACATCTTTTTTTAGTCAATACTTTTTGACTTACCCAAGAATCAAATCTAACTCCAAAATTCTTTAGATCATTTTTTATATCTTTAAGAAGATACCTTACTGCATAATTAGCAAAATTATTTTGTATCTTTCTCTCTTTCATCTCCTTAGCGATATCATAGATATATTCACCCAAATATCCATCGGCAGGAAATTCTTCTTTTCCTTCTAATCCTTTAAATCTTGCCTCTACAGATCTGCCCAAAGCATCGATCCTTGCTCCCTCATCATTTATGTAGTATTCCCTTTTTACTTTAAAGCCTAAATCCTCTAATACATTTGCTAAAACATCCCCTACCACCGCTTGTCTAGCATGGGCTACTGAGAGTGGTCCGGTAGGATTAGCACTTACAAATTCAATAAGTACCTTTTTTGGTTTTATTTTAAATCTCATAAATTTATCCTTATAGATAAGGATATCTCTTAATTTTTTGTAATAATATTGTGGGGTGAAGAAAAAGTTTATAAAACCTGAATCGTTTCTAATCTGCTGTATATCCTCCTTCAATAGAGAACGCTGTATCTCTTTATTTAATCTCTCAATCATAAGATCAGCGACTTTATAGGGTTCTAACTTTTTAAGAGAACTTATCTTTAAAGCAATATTTGTAGAGATATCCCCAAATTTTTCTTCTTTAGGAAGTTGCCATTCTAAAGGTATCTCTAAAAAAAATAATTCTTTTACTATTTTTTGAATTAGATTCTCCAATTTTATATTCAAATTATTTTCTCTCATACGATAATTATGATTTCTTTTTAGAAAATTTATACTTTACTCTTGAGGCATCCTGCCAGATGTGTTCTAAATTATAAAATTCTCTTAATGGTTTATAGAAAATATGCACAATAACACTTATATAATCTAACACTATCCAACCCGAATCTAACTGTTTACTAAAAGAAACAAGTGGTTTTATATTCTCTTTTGCTAAATCCTTTTCAATCTCTTCAGAGATAGCTTTTAGGTGGGGTTTTGAGTTTCCGCTTAAGATGAGAAAATAATCACAGAAGTTAGAAACTTTACGCATATTTAAGATCAAAATATCCTCAGCTTGCTTATCTGAAGCCTTCTGGGCGATCCTTAAGACTAATTTTTTAGAATCTATTTTTTATAACCTCCTTATTTTTTACCTAATATTTTAAACATACTTGTTCCACAGGTAGGGCATTTACCTTTTATTGCCAATCTACCATTTTTTAAAGTAACGGATTGGGTATCTTTCATCTCCTGATTCTTTTTACACTTAACGCAGTAACCTTTCTCTGCCATAAATACCTACCTCCTTTCTAAATTAGCCTATATTATAAGCTTCAAAAAATAAAACGTCAATTAATTCTTTACTTCTTCTATCTCACCTACAATCTCCTCAATAAGGTCTTCTAAAGTAACCAATCCTAAGGTTCTCTGATTAATGTCTCTTACAATTGCAATCTGAATTTTTTTGAGCTGAAATTCTTTCAGTAGTTCATTTATTTTTTTAGTAGGTAAAACAAAATAGGGAGGACTTACAATATCCTGCATTAAAAAAAGCTTATGGTTTCTTAAAATGTAGAGAAGGTCCCTTACATACAATATCCCTACAATATTATCTAAATTATACTTATATACAGGGATCCTTGCATGACCTTCCTCAGAAAGTATATCAAGAACTTTCTCTAAAGGATAATCTATATCTACTGCTACTATCTTGTCTCTAGTAATCATCACATCTGCAACTTCTGTATCACCAAATTCAAAAATCCTATGTAAAAGGGTTCTCTCTTCTTCGGTTAAAACTCCCTCCTCCTTTCCAATCTCAATCAAAAGACGCAATTCCTCCTCAGTAATTAGAGGAAGACGATGTGGAGGCTTTATACCTAAAATTTTTAAGATAAAATTAGCGGTGGAAGTAAATATTTTAATTAAAGGACTAAGTAAATTTATTAGAATTTCCATAGGTCTGGCAGAAAAAAGAGCGATTCTTTCACCATGTTTTATAGAGAGAAGTTTTGGTGTTATTTCACATAAGATAAGGATAAAAAATGCAGCCAAAATTGTAGCAGAGATTACTCCCCAACGATAACCAAAAAATTTTATTAGCCCTGCAGTGATAAGGGAAGAAATAGCGATATTAACAAAATTATTTCCAATTAAAATAGCAGTAATGAATTTATCTAATTTAGTTATCAACCTCTCCAAAACAAAGGCTTGTTTTATACCCTTTTTAATAAGATGCTTTAATCTTATTTTACTTAAACCGATGATTGCAGTCTCTGAAGAAGAGAGAAAAAAAGAAATAATAGTTAAAATTATAATTAAGATAAATGCAAACAAAAATCCCATCTATTTTGAAAGATAACTCTTAATTGTATCGGCTCCCTCTTCAATGGGTCCTACCAAAGCAAGTCTTATTTTTTTAGGTAAAAAAACCTGATTTGCTAATCTCTTTATCTGTTGAGCTGTAATCTGATTTACAGCATCTTTTATCTGATTTAAAGTATAGGTTTTATCTAAAGTAATCGTTGATTCCCCAATCCAAAACATATGCTCTAAGGTATCTTCTAAAGATAAACTCAATTGACCTATATAATATTCTTTAGCTCTTTTTAATTCTTTAATACCTATATTTTTTCTCTTTAAGTTATTTAATTCTTTCATAATCAAATTTATTACAGTTTTAAGATTTTTACTATCTAAACCTGCATGGATAATAAATGTACCTGTATCTAATAGATATTTCACCTGAGTAGCTATCTCATAGACAAGACCTTTTTTTTCTCTTATCTCATTAAAGAGCCTACTAGACATATTTGCCCCCAAGATCGTATGGATTAATCCCAAACTGTAGCGCTGGGGATCGGATCTAGATAGACCATAGAAACCCATTGCAAGATGGGTCTGCGAAGTAGAGCGAACTGAAATTTTAACTTCAGGTTCTCTGAAATAAGGAGATACTTTCTTAAAAGCGATCTTACTTCGGAAATTATAAGAATTAAATAGTCTTTCTACTTTTTTGACTAACCATTCAAAATTTAAATTTCCACAGGCAGATATTACTATATTGGGTAAAGTGTAATGACTTTCTTTAAATTTAATTAGATCTTGACGCCTAATTCTATCTATAGAGGTAAAAGTCCCTAAACCGCTTCTACCCAAAGAATGACCAGGCCATAGGATCTCTTCTAAGATCTGCTGAACATAACTGTGAGGTAGGTCTTGATGGAGTTTTATCTCTTCCTTAATTACCCCTTTTTCTTTCTCGATATCCTCTTCTAAGAGAAGTGGATACATTACCATATCTGAAAGAATCTCTAAAGCAAGTTCTAAATGCTTATAGGGTAATTTTGCAAAATAACAACAGACTTCCTCCAAAGTAAAACCATTAAGCAGACCTCCTACACCTTCTATATATTCCTTTATCTGACGGCAGCTATAGTGTCTACAACCCTTAAAGAGAAGATGCTCTAAAAAATGAGCGATACCCTGAATCCTTTTTGTTTCAAAACGCGAACCCGCATTTACCCAAATACCTAAAGAAACTGAATCTCTATCTTCTAAAGGAAAACAGATAATCCTTAAACCATTTTTTAGAACTGTTTTTTCGTACATCTTTAATCTTTAAGAGAACTTATAAAATCACCTATGCGTTTTACAAGATCAGCTCTATTTAAATTATCTTTTATCTTTTTTATCACTATACTTCCTAAAATGACACCATCAGCAACCCTATTTATCTTCTCTAATTGAGTTCTATTAGATATCCCAAATCCTACGCATATAGGTTTTGAAGTAATTGCTTTTATCCTTCTTAGATTCTCTATTAAATCTTGAGGGAGTCTCTGTCTTGGTCCAGTCACACCTGTCAATGATATGTAATAGATAAAGCCACTGGCTAATTTGGAGATAATTTTTGCTCTCTTAAGAGAAGTTGTAGGTGAAATAAAAAATATTATATCTAAATCGTAAATTTTGGCTAATCTTAAAATAGAAGAACTTTCCTCTACAGGTAAATCTGCAATGATCAAACCATCCACTCCACTACTCTTAGCCAATTTTAAGAAACGCTCCTCACCAAAACAGAAAACAGGATTATAGTAAGTCATCAGACACAGAGGAAGAGAAGTTTTTTTACGCACCCGTCTTACTAAGTTAAATATAGCGTTAAGGTTAACTTTGTTTTTTAAAGCGAATTCTGAAGATTCCTGAATGATTGGTCCATCCGCTAAGGGATCGGAGAAAGGAATACCTAATTCTAAAATATCTACCCCTCTTAAAGAAAATTCTAAAATTAACTTTTCCGTAGTCTCTAAATTGGGGTATCCGGCGGTAATAAAAATAATTAAAGCTTTTCTATTGTTTTTTCTTAATTCTTTAAATTTCTCCTTGATTCTTCCCATAATCCATAACTATATCCAGATCCTTATCGCCTCTACCTGAAAGACATACTATCACCACAGAATCTTTCTTAAGTTTTCCCTTTAATTTCTTTAAATAAAATATGGCATGAGCAGGTTCTAAAGCAGGAATGATTCCTTCAGTTAAAGCTAACATACGGAAACCTTCTAAAGCTTCCTTATCTGTTACCGAGACATACTTTGCTCTACCGATCTTTTGATAGTAGGCATGTTCAGGTCCTACACCTGGATAATCTAATCCAGCAGCTATAGAATAAGCGGTTTTTATCTGACCGAACCTATCCTCTAAAACTTTAGATTTTGAACCGTGTAAAACCCCAATCTTTCCTCCCACCAAAGTTGCAGAATGCTTCCCTGAAGAAAGTCCTTTACCTGCTGCCTCCACCCCAATGAATTTTACCTCCCTATTTTTAAAAAATGGAAAAAACAGCCCTAAAGCATTGCTTCCCCCTCCTACACAGGCAATGAGATAATCGGGAAGTTTTTTTTCATTTTTTAATATCTGAATTTTTGTCTCTTTTCCAATGATTGATTGGAAATCTCTTACTATCATAGGATAAGGATGCGGTCCAACCGTGGAACCGATAATATAATGGGTAGTGCGCACATTAGTTACCCAATCTCTGATCGCTTCATTGATAGCATCTTTTAAAGTCTGTGAACCACTACTTACTGGAATCACATTCGCTCCTAATAGTTTCATTCTAAAAACATTTAATCTTTGACGTTCTATATCTTCTTTACCCATATATATATCGCATTTAAGTCCAAACATCGCTGCTACGGTAGCAGTGGCAACACCATGTTGACCTGCACCTGTCTCAGCGATAATCCTCTCTTTCTTCATCCTTATAGCTAAAAGTATCTGGCCCAAAGTATTATTTATCTTATGCGCTCCTGTATGTAAGAGATCTTCTCTTTTTAGATAAACTTTATATCCTAAATGCTTGCTGAGATTTTTAGCAAAATATAGAGGAGTGGGCCTACCTGCGTATTCCTTTAAGTAATAGTTAAGTTGGCGGATAAAATTTTTATCTTTTTTTGCCTTTTTATATTCAGATTCAAGCTCTTCCAATGCAGAGATTAATGTCTCAGGAACAAATTTACCTCCAAATGCTTTAAAGTATCCTCTTCTGTCAGGAAGCATTCTAAATTTTTATTTTTTTTACTAAATCTAAAAATTCTTTTATTCTACGGATATCCTTTTTACCCGGTCTTTTCTCTAAGGAACTGGAGAGATCGATCCAATCCGGTCTTACATATTCAACTGCTTTTTTTACATTTTTTATATTTATTCCTCCGGAGAGAAAAATTTTTTTATCCTTTAGTTTTATACCTCTGATAAGATCCCAGTTAAATACTTTACCTGTTCCTCCAAAAGTCTCTTTCTTATAAGTATCGAAGAGGATCCCCCAAACAGGATAGCTCTCTAATATTTTCAAGTTTGGTTTTTTCTTTATCCGAAAAGCCTTAATAACCTTGTAATCTCCAAATTTTCTGCAGAATTCTTTAGATTCATCACCGTGAAACTGCAATATATCTAGATCTAAAGTAGAAGCTATCCTTCTTATGTTATTTTCTTTATCGTTTACAAATACCCCTACCTTTTTTACTCCTTTAGGTATATGCCAAATTATCTGAATTGCTTTCTCTACTGATATATAGCGTGGACTTTTCTTATAAAATACAAATCCTAAAGCATCGCATCCTGCATTTACACTTGCTAAGGCATCCTCTAAATTAGTTATCCCACATATCTTTACTTTCAGATTATTTATTACCATCCCATAATTTCCTTTATTTTAGATTTTATATCCTCTGCTTCCATAAAGGCTTCACCGATTAAGACTGCATTTACTCCTAATATTTTTAAAAAAAGAATATCTTGAGGCCGTTTTATTCCGCTCTCTACCACGACTAATTTTTCTTTAGGGATAAGAGGAAAGAGTCTTTCGGTAGTTTTAAAATCAACCTCTAATGTGTGGAGGTTGCGATTATTTATACCGATTAGCTTTGTCTTCTTTATAGATAAAACCTTCTTTAGATCTTTTTCATTATTTACTTCCACAAGACAATCTAAACATAAACTATCTATTAAGTCTAAAAATTCTGAAATAAGCATCTTAGAAAAAATCTCCGCAATTAAAAGTACCGCATCTGCACCGAAAGCTTTTGATTCATAGATCTGGTAAGGTTCAATAATAAAATCCTTTCTTAGGATAGGGATGTTTATCTTTTCTTTTATAAGAGAAATATAAGATAAATCACCCATAAAAAAATCTTCCTCCGTAAGTACCGAGAGAGCAGAAGCACCTGACTCCTTATAGATAGAGGCGATATCTAAGATAGAGAAGTTTTCTCTTAAAATACCTTTAGAAGGAGAAGCTTTTTTTATCTCAGCGATAAGAGAAAGGTCATTTCTTTTTGTAATACTTTTAATAAATAAACCTTTAGAGAAAGAAGAAATTTCTATTTTCTCTTTTAAAACTTCTAAAGGAAAAATCTTTTTTCTCTCAACGATTTTTTCTTTTTTTCTCTCAATTACCTCTTTTAGAAAATCATTAAGCATATTTCTTAAGTTTTAGATAACTCTCTTAATAGAGCTAATTTCTTTAGGGCTGAACCTGAATCTATAGAATAAGTAGCTAAATCGATTCCCTCTTTAATCGTTTTAGCTCTGTCAGCAACATAGATGGCTGCCCCTGCATTAAATAAAACTATATCTCTAAATATATTCCTTTTGCCTTCTAATACCTCCATAAAAATTTTGGCATTAAAAGAAGGATCTTTGCCTTGAAATTTATCGTAAGGGACCAAATTAAAGCCAAAGTTTTTTGGATTTAGACTATACTCTTTTATTTTACCTTCCTTCAATTCACAGACATAGGTTTTTGCCCCTAAACTTATCTCATCAAAACCATCCTCTGAACAGACAACCATAGCATGAACTCTACCAAGTAGTTTCAAAACCTCTGCAATAACTCTTAACCACTTTCTATCATAAACACCGATTAATTGATGAGTCAAGTTTACAGGATTTATTAATGGTCCTAAGAGATTAAAGATGGTGCGGATACCGAGTTGCTGACGCACAGGCAAAGCGTATTTCATTGCGGGATGAAAATTGGGAGCAAATAAAAACGCTATCCCTATATTTTTGAGAGCGTATTTTATCTTTTCCTCATCCATATTGATATCTATACCTAAATTCTCCAAAAGGTCTGCACTCCCGCAGAGGCTGGAAACTGCTCTATTGCCGTGTTTGGCAACGGTAATTTCTGCGCCACTTACTACAAATGCAGAAGCTGTAGAGATGTTAAATGAACCTAGACTATCCCCACCCGTCCCACAGGTATCCATTATCGGTTTTATATCTACTTTTATCTTTTGAGCAAATTTAAGAAGTGAGTCTACCGCTGCGTATATCTCTTGAGAAGTCTCACCCTTTTTTCTTAAAAGTACTAAAAACGCAGAGATCTGAGCAGGGGTAGCTATGCCTTTAAGGATCTCTTCCATAACTGATTGCATCTTCTCAAAAGAAAGATCTTTATTATTAAGGAGATCAGAAATTGCTTCTTTGATCATTATCTATTCTGTTTTAAAAAATTTGCTAAAAGTTGCTTTCCCGCTTTAGTAAGAATTGATTCAGGATGAAATTGAACTCCCCAAACAGGATAATCTTTATGTTTTATTCCCATAATTTCGTTATCTCTCTTCTCCCAGGCAATTACTTCTAAAACAGAAGGTAAATCTTTCCTTGAAATAACCAAAGAATGATACCTTGTGGCTTCAAAGGGATTGGGAAGATCTGAAAAAATTGTTTTTCCATTATGGTAGATTAAAGAAGTTTTTCCATGCATGAGTCTTTTAGCAGAGACAATCTTAGCTCCAAAAGAATAACCTATACATTGATGACCTAAGCATACTCCTAATATAGGTATTTTACCAGAAAATTCTTTTATTACTTCTATAGATATACCTGCTGATTCAGGTCTTCCTGGACCAGGAGAGATAATTATAGATTCAGGATGCAATTTCTTTATTTTATCTATACCTATCTTATCGTTTCTAAAAACTTTTATAGTTTTGCCTAATTCTCCTAAATACTGTACAAGATTATATGTAAAAGAATCGTAGTTATCAATTACCAAAATCATTCTATTCTTTCTCCTTCACTACTTTTGCTCCCAAATTTCTTAATTTTTCATCTAAATTTTCATAGCCTCTCTCTAAATGGTATATCCTGGAGACAGAGGTCCTTCCTTTAGCCACAAGACCAGCTAATACTAAACATGCAGAAGCCCTTAGATCTGAAGCCATCACCGGAGCACCTGATAATCTCTTTACACCTTCAATAATAGCATGTGGTCCTTCTCTTTGGATATGTGCTCCCATACGATTAAGTTCCGGTACATGCATAAATCTATCAGGATATACTTTTTCTGTAATCACACTTATTCCAGGAGTTACTGATAAAAGTGCCATCATCTGCGCCTGCATATCCGTAGGAAAACCAGGATAGGGAAGGGTAGTAACATTTATAGGTTTTAAAGGTTTATTTGGTGATTTAACCCTTATGGTGTTATCTTTTACAATTAAATTTACTCCTGCCTCTTTAAGTTTATCCAGAAGCGCAGATTGATGCTGAGCTATAACATTCTTTATAAGAATATCTCCTTGGGTAATTAAAGAAGCAATAATAAAAGTCCCTGCTTCTATACGGTCAGGAATGACTTTGTGTTCTGTTCCTTTTAATGCCTTTACTCCCTCAATCTCAATGTAAGGGGTACCTGCTCCTCTTATATGCGCACCCATCTTATTTAAAAATTCAGCTAAATCGACGATCTCTGGCTCGCAGGCAGCAGATTCAATGATAGTCTTTCCTTTTGCTAAACTTGCTGCCATCATCACATTAGCAGTAGCTAAAACCGAGGAACCAAATACC
This sequence comes from Candidatus Omnitrophota bacterium, assembly GCA_023819505.1. Lineage (GTDB taxonomy): Bacteria > Omnitrophota > Gorgyraeia > Gygaellales > JAMWCP01 > JAMWCN01. The sequence goes on from JAMWCN010000009.1 coordinate 16,732, forward strand.
CCTCCTAAATAGATACATTTTCCTTTTAGAAAACCATCTACTTTAGCAACCACATATCCTGCCTCTATACTTATCTTTGCTCCTAAAGCTGAAATTCCTTTCAGATGCAGATCTACCGGTCTTACTCCAATAACGCATCCACCTGGCAAAGATACCTTTGCCTGTTTTAATTTTGCTACCAGAGGTCCTAAAACACAGAAAGAAGCTCGCATAGTAGAGACGAGTTTATAATCTGCAACATAATTTGCTTTATGTGTACTAGTTATTCTAATTGTATCTTTATCAAAATCTACAGACTTTCCTAACGAATGTAGGAGTTTAATCATCGTATGGGTATCACGGAGATTGGGAACAGCTCTAATGATACAGGGCTCATCTGTTAATAAAGTAGCAGCTAAAATTGGTAGAACTGAATTCTTTGCTCCTGAGATAGTCACTTCTCCTTTTAATCTATAACCACCATCAATGATTAACTTATCCATATTTTTTTGCTACAATTATCCTTTCTATATTACAGTAATCTTTAACTATATCTATTATCTTTAAATATTTATTATTTTCAAAGAGATTTCTTAATGGGTGTAGCTGATTATAACCTATCTCTAAAATCAGATACCCTTTTTCTTTTAAATAAAGGGGTGCTTTTTTTATTATCCGATATAAAAACTTAAGACCATCTACCCCCGCTTCCAATGCAATAGGAGGTTCATAGGTTATCTCTCTACTTAAATGAGGAATTTCTTTTTTAGAAAGATAGGGAGGATTACTTACAATTAAATCGTAAGTTAAAGGTTTCAATCTTTTAAAAAGATTGCTTTTAAAAAAATTAACTTTTACTTTATTTAACTCCGCATTAAGTTTAGCTAATTCTAAAGCTTCTTTAGATATATCTACAGCATCTATGGTTATCTTTTTAGAAGCATACTTTGCCAAAGATATAGCGATACAGCCTGAACCTGTACCTAAATCAAGAACTCTTAAAGGTTGATCTGTTGATTTTAAATTACAAATTATTTTTAAAGCCTCTTCTACCAAAATTTCTGTTTCTGGGCGAGGAATAAATACTGAGGAAGCTACTTTAAATTCTAAGCCCATAAATTCTGTTTTCCCTAAGATGTACTGAAGAGGCTCTAACCTCAACCTCCTTATAATTGCCTCTAAAATATATCTTTTCTGTTCAGGACTTATAGATAATTTATTTAAATAGAGATCGATCCTTCTACATTTTAAGATATCAGTTAATAAAATTTCTACCTCGTTCATTCTTTCTGTAAGGAATCCAAACCCTCTAAAAGTTCATCCAAATCTCCCTCTAAGATCTCCTCTAATCTATAAATAGTCAAACCTACGCGGTGATCAGTTACCCGACGGTCAGGAAAATTATAAGTACGGATTTTTTCGCTACGTTCTCCTGTACCAATTTGTGATTTTCTCAAATGGGAAATCTTATCTAGCTGTTCTTTCTTCTTAATCTCTAGAAGTCTTGCCCTTAAGACCCTTAAAGCCTTCTGTTTATTCTTCAATTGTGATCTCTCATCCTGACAGGTCACTATTATCCCTGTAGGTAGATGGGTAATCCTTACTGCGGAATCAGTAGTATTTACACCCTGACCACCTGGACCGGAAGATCTAAATACATCTATCCTTAATTCCTTAGGGTCGATTACCAAATCGACTTCCTTTGGCTCTTCTAATACTGCTACCGTAGCAGTGGAAGTATGGATTCTACCCGATGCCTCTGTAGTGGGTACACGTTGAACCCTGTGTACTCCACTTTCAAATCTTAATTTTGAATAGGCACCTTTACCTCTTATACCAAAAATGATCTCCTTAAAACCACCTAACTCTGTAGGATGAGCGTATATCGGTTCTATCTGCCACCCTTTTTTAGTCGCATACTTTGTATACATCCGATAGAGGTCAGCAGCAAATAGAGATGCCTCCAAACCACCGGTCCCTGCCCTTATCTCCATAATTATATCTTTATCATTTTGAGGTAGAGTTAAAGAACTAGTTATTTTTTCTTCTAAATCTCTATACCTCTGTTTTAACTGATTGCATTCCTGATCTACCAATTTTAGAAATTCAGGATCATGTTTCTCTTTAAGCACACCTTCAAGTTCATTAATCTGTTTATCTATAGACTCTAATTCTAAAAATAACTCTACTTTTTCCTTTATCTCATTAAACTCTTTGGCATACTGGGTAAGACGCTCAATATCCTGAATTACTTCATTTTGAGCAAGGAGATTTTGAAGCTCTTTATACCTTTCCTTTAAATTCTCTAATTTATCCTTCAGTTTTTTGTCCATATCGCTTCATAAACTTCTCTACTCTACCTGCAGAGTCAACAAATTTCTGTTTTCCCGTAAAAAGAGGATGGCATTTTGAGCAGATATCTACTCGGATAGTAGGTTTTGTAGAACGCGTATGGATCACCTCTCCGCAGGCACAGATAATTGTACAATCAACATATTTTGGATGTATACCCTTCTTCATCTTACCTCCTTATTGATTCATACTATTCAAAAATTCCTCATTTGTTTTTGTCTTAGATAGTTTTTCAATTAGAAGTTCCATTGCCTCGATATTATTTAACTCATTAAGCACCTTTCTTAAAACCCAAATTTTCTGGAGTTGATCTGGCTTAAGTAATAACTCCTCATGTCGAGTGTTGGAACGCTTTATATCGATAGCAGGATAAATTCTACGCTGAAATAAATTCCTGTCAAGCTGTAATTCCATATTCCCTGTTCCCTTAAACTCCTCAAAGATAACCTCATCCATACGACTACCTGTATCGATAAGAGCAGTAGCAATAATGGTAAGACTACCCCCTTCTTCCACTGCCCGGGCAGCTCCGAAGAAACGTTTAGGTTTCTGGAGAGCATTAGAATCGATACCGCCGGATAGAACCTTTCCACTATGAGGAACTACCGCATTATAAGCACGCGCTAAACGAGTGATACTATCTAAAAGTATAACCACATCCTTTTTATGCTCCACAAGCCTCTTTGCTTTCTCTAAGACGATTTCGGCTACCTGCACATGACGTTCTGGAGGTTCATCGAAGGTAGAAGAAATCACTTCCCCTTTAACTGACCTCTGCATATCTGTTACCTCTTCAGGCCTCTCATCGATTAAAAGTACAATTAAGATTACCTCAGGATGATTATGCATAATGGAGTTAGCTATCTTCTGCAAAAGTACAGTTTTACCGCTATATGGAGCAGCTACAATTAAACCACGCTGACCTTTCCCGATAGGGGTAAGTAGATCCATTATCCGCATAGAGACCTCATGTGGCTCTGTCTCCAAAATAAAACGCTCACGAGGATATACAGGAGTTAAATTATCAAAAAGAACTTTCTCTTTTGCCTCTTCAGGATTTTCAAAATTAACTGCCTCAACTTTTAAAAGTGCAAAATATTTTTCTCCTTCTTTAGGAGGCCTAATCTGGCCACTTACGGTGTCTCCTGTTCTTAAGTCAAACTTCCTTATCTGAGAGGGCGAGATATATATATCATCGGGGCAGGGTAGGTAATTATAATTGGGAGAACGCAAGAAACCAAAACCCTCAGGCAGAATCTCCAAAACCCCCTCACCAAACATAAATCCCTCTTTTTCCGCTTGAGCCTGTAAAATCCTAAAAATCATATCCTGTTTTTTAAGTCCACTGATATTGTTTATTCCCATCTCCTTAGCTAACTTATTTAGTTCAGAAACTCTCATCTCTTTTAATTTCCCAATATCTAATTTTTCCATAACCTTACCTCCTTAAATTTTTGGTAATTTTTTCCCAGATCTTTATTATTTGTTTTTTAGTATTAGGGATTGAACTGTTATTATCAATTACAAAGTCTGCTAAAGAAACCTTTTTCTTTAAAGGTATCTGAAATCTTATCCTCCTTAAAATATCTTTTTCTTTAAGACCGGTTTTCTTTTTTATGCGTTCAATTTGAATAGATCTTTTTGTCTTTACCACCACTAAATAATCTACTATACGGTCAAGCCCTGTCTCTATAAGGAGAGGAGCGTCGATGACAATTATATTTTTTTTTGGATTTAGTTTTTTAAGCTCCTTTTTTATTTTAGAGATAATTAAAGGATGCAATATCTTACAGATAAGTTCTAAATATGCTTTCTTTTTAAAAACTATATCTTTTAACTCTCTTCTCCGATAAGGACTGACAAATTCATGGGCAATCTTATCAGCATCGATGAGTTTAGCCCCCAAACTTTTAAATATTTTAGCTACTGTGCTTTTACCTGTACCAAAACTACCTGTAATTCCAATAACCATTTTTAAAAATTAAGAATTTTTTGGTAAAGCTCTAAATACTTTTTAGCTGAATCCTGCCAAGAGAAATTATAACTAAAAGCTCTTTTTATAAGTTTTACCCATTTAGATTTATCTTTATAAGTAGCTATGGCCTCCTTTACTTTAGCAATGAGTGCTTCTTTTGTGTAAGAATCAAAAACAAAACCGTTCTCTTCGGTGACTGTATCAGCTAATCCCCCTGTTTTAAATACCAAAGGAACAGTCCCATACCTTAAACTGATCATCTGTCCCAAACCGCAAGGTTCATACTTTGAAGGCATAAGAAATATATCAGAACCTGCATATATACGATGAGCAAGTATTTCATCAAACCTTAAATTTACAGAACAGACCTTGGGGTATCTTTTGGAAATTTCTTCTAAGAGATTATGGTATCTAATATCGCCTGTTCCTAAAATTACCAGCTCCAAATCTAAATTACATAACTCATCGATTGCCTCTGCTAATATATCCCAACCTTTCTGCTCTGCTAATCTAGAAACCAAACCGAATATAGCTACATCTCTGGGAGCAAGATTACATATCTTCTGAAGATTTATTTTATTTTCATATTTAGCAGAAAAATTACTTTCAGAATAATTCTTAAAGATAAGTTTATCGGTTTGGGGATTCCAAACATTATAATCTATGCCGTTAAGTATTCCATAAAGTCGATCGCTTTTCTTCCTTAAAACTCCTTCTAAACCAAAACCAAATTCTTTAGTTTGGATCTCTTTGCTGTAGGTTGGACTTACAGTATTTATTGCATCAGAAAAGATAATACCTCCTTTTAAAAGATTTATCTGATCATAAAATTCTAAACCCTCTATATTAAAGAGAGACCAATTAAGACCCAGTTTTGAAAATTCCTCTTTAGGAAATAAACCTTGATATCCAATATTGTGGATAGTCAAAAGTACCTTTATATCTTTATAAAAAGTTATACCTTTATATACTGTCTTAAGATATACCGCTACCAGAGATGACTGCCAATCGTGAATATGAATAATATCTGGTTTAAATTCTATATCTCTTAAAAAATCCAAAGTCTTTCTGCAGAAGAAAGAGAATCTTTCTAAATTATCAGGATAATCTCCTGCCTTTTCTCCATATAAACCTTGACGGTTATAATAGGTTTGATGTTCTATAAAATAAACCTTTATATCTTTGCCTATTTTTGTAAAATAAAGCCCATTCTTTAATTTATTTAACTGCCATTTACCCTCAGATACCTGTCGGTATTTAGGCATAAAGATAACTACATTTTGGCCCAATTCTTCCAGAGCCAAAGGTAAAGCTCCTGTTACATCTGCTAAACCTCCTGTCTTTGCGAAAGGAAAAACTTCAGGAGCACATATAACTATATTCATAAAAAATTACCTCCTTTCTTTAAAAACATCTTCCATCTCTAACCAATTCTTACCTTTTTTTATTAAAACCTTAATAGGAACATCAAATTTTAAAACATTTTCCATCTTATCTTTAATTAATAAGATAGATTCACCTAAAGAAGAGGAGTCTATCTCAAAGAGCAATTCATCATGGATCTGAAGAATCATCTTTGCTTTTAAATCTCTTTTTTTAAACTCATCATATATCTGGATCATTGCTTTTTTTATTAAATCCGCTGCTGTTCCTTGTATAGGTGTATTTATTGCTTGGCGTTTAGCTAAGTTTTGCATACTGGGATTGTTACTCCGGATATGCTCGAGGTATCTTCTCCTTCCTAAAAGGGTAGTAACGAATCCTTGGGATTGGGCTTTCTCAATTTGTTCTTGGATAAATCTCTTTACCTTAGGGTATCTTAAGAAATAATTCTCAATGAAAGTGGTTGCTTCTTCAATAGATATATTTAACTCTTGAGCCAAACCATAAGGACTTAAACCGTAAATAATCCCAAAGTTTATCCTTTTAGCAAAATCACGCATCTGCTCTGTTATCTTATCTTCCTCTATTCCGTAAAGTAAAGAGGCGGTAGAGCGGTGGATATCTCTATCTTCTTTAAAAGCTTTGATTAAAGATTCATCTTGAGAAAGATGCGCCAATACCCTAAGTTCTATCTGAGAATAATCAGCAGAGACTAACCATTCTTTAGGTCCAGCTGCTACTACTGCCTTCCTTATAAGTCTACCGATCTCTGTCTTTACAGGGATGTTTTGCAAATTCGGATGACTAGAAGAAATTCTTCCTGTTTCTGTAGAGATCTGGCTGAAAGAGGCATGGATCCTTTTCGTAATAGGATTTATAAGCTCTAATAAACCATCCAGATAATTAGATTTTAATTTTATAAGTTGACGGTATTCCAATAAAAGTTTTGGAATGGTGTGTTTGTTGGCAAGTTGAACTAAAACCTCCTCATCAGTAGAAGGGCCTGTCTTTGTTCTCTTTATAACCTCTAATCCTAAATCTTTAAAAAGAACCTCCCTTAATTGCTGGCAAGAATTCAAATTGAATTCTTTACCTACTTGCGAAAATATCTTTTCTCTCAATGAAGAAAGTTTTAGATCCACATCTTTTAATATCTCTTTAAGAAAGGGCTCATCTACTTTCACACCTACCTCTTCCATCTCTGCTAAGACTTTAACAAAAGGCATCTCAACTGAATAAAAAAGTTCCTCTAAAGAAGCTAACTTTAATTTTTCTTCTAAAATGTTTTTCAATTTTAAATAAAGACTCAAAGTGACCAAAGGTTGAGGTTCTTTTATTGCTAAAGAAAGATAATCCCAAACAAGTGACTGCAGGCTATAATCATTCCTTGAAGGCTCTACCAGATAACTAGCTACCATAATATCGAAATAAGGAAATTTTATCTCTATACCTTTTGACTTTGAAAAATTAAATAAAGTTTTTAAGTCATAACCTATCTTTTTTATTTCAGGATCTTCTAAAATAGAT
>JAMWCN010000091.1 GCA_023819505.1 Candidatus Omnitrophota bacterium
TTCAAAACCGATCTCGGCATCAAAAAGAGCACGGTGAAAAACTCCCACCTTTATATCTAAAGCTTTGGCTACAGAGATCAAAGCATAACTATTCAGCCCCGGCATAAGACACTTACTCATTTTTAATAGATCAATTACTATCAAATCTTTAGGATAAGTTAAATTTATAAGTTCTGCTTCTCTCTTTAAAAAACTCATATCAAAACCTGCATTATAGGCGCAGAGATGACTTCCTTTGATAAAATCTAAAAATTTAGGTAAAACCTCTTCAATTTTAGGGGCATCTTTGAGCATCTCATCATCGATATTATTTATTCTAAGAGCGGATTCCTTAATTGGAATTTGGGGATTAACTAAACTATGATAAAAAGATATTCTTTCTTTACCTTTGAATCTTATCCCTGCAATTTCTATGATTCTATCTCCAGATTCCGGCTCAAGCCCGGTTGTCTCTGTATCAAAAATAGTGAACTCAACTTCCTCTATATGTTTAAACATCTCTACTTTACTATATAATTAGAAATCTTCTCCGGATGATAAGAAAGTTTTGTTCTACGTAAGTTTTCCAACCCTGAATCATCCATTATATTTATATATTTATATGAAGAGAGTTGTTGACAGAAATACCAGAAAATAAATTGTGCTAGTCCCTTTATTTTAAGATCAGCTATCTCATATAATATACAGAAGGTATCCTTATTTAAAGGATAACCTAAACTGAAAGCTTTCACTTTACTATCTATCTCTACTACCCATCCAGTAAAATCTAAATCATTATAAAAATTAAATAAAAATTTTAATACCTTAAAATTATCTTCAAGCATACTTTGGTATACTCTATCTTTATAGCGTCTGAGACGCTCCTGCATCCAGAAGCGGTAAAGTTCAAGGCAGGATCCTTTATATTTTAAGGAAAAATTTCTACAGCTGAAATGATAATTTTTCATAAAATAATTTATATTGGCGCGCTTTGCCTTAAAACGGTTCCCTTTCAACTCTACCAACTCTTTTCTTAAACAGAGATAGTCTGGATACTTTTCCTCTACATTATAACCGATACTTCTGTAAAAATTGACCTCAGAACTTTCCACATTCTCTATACGAGAAATGGATTTATTTTTGTTATATCTATCCATTATCTGGAAACAACTTTTTATAATATCTGAAGAAATTTCTTTAGCTAAAGGAGCTATATACATAAAGCAACCTGAATCATCTTTGAAAAATACGCATAAGGAACCATCGATTATCTGCCAGAGTATCTTATATAATGAACCCCAGATAAAGATGTTGGAGAATTGATAACTGGAAAGTTGATGCCTTTTTAGATTGATAAACTTCTCAAAAATTTGCTTATCTTCAATAGATAGTTCTTTTAACACATCTGATTAAACTAATTTATTTAATTTTATAGTTTCTTCTTGAGGATAACTAGAAAATATACTTTTATTTTTTATAAGGATACTTAAATAATAAGATTTCTTTAAAAATTTATTTAGATAATTTATATAATTTTGTAAACTTTTAGAATCTAAATTATTTCTTATAAAAGGGCACCCTTTATGCAGAGAAAGGAAGAGATTACTATTTTTACTTTCAATTAAAAATGGATATAACCTACATTCAAAAGGTCTTTTCTTGTATATCTTACAGAGGTTGGAATCTATTTTTAAAAAGGAACAGATAAAAATTTCCTCTTTAAATTCCAATTTTATCTTCTTAATCTTCAAAAGATAAGTTTCCTCTTCTAATAGTTTAGGAATCCAGATACTTTCCTTCTCTTTAAATCGACAACAGCCAAAACATTTTTTACAAAAATCACTCTTTATTAATTGCCTTAATTTAAACATCTATTTTACTTTACTGCCAATTTCCACCCTGCGTTGAGGAATAATCAAAACAGGACCTTCCTTATCATCTATTGCTAAAAGCATACCTTCACTCTTTATCCCTCTAATTGTAGCGGGTTCTAAATTATCTATCACTACGATAAGTTGCCCTAAAAGTTCTTCTTTACTATAGGAAGATTTTATGCCAGCAACGATCTGTTTTTGTTTATTGCCTAAATCAATTTTTAAGATATAGAGTCTGTCTGCTTGTGGATGATCCTGAACATCTATAATTTTTGCAATCCTTATATCTAACTCTTTAAAGCTATTAAAACTTACCATATAAAACCTCCTAGTTCAAAAGAAGAATTTTATTATAACATGGATAAAAAATAGGCTCAATTATTTTATATATCTTTAGGAAATTTCTATGAGTTCGTAGTTAAGATTCCCTAAACCAAGCCTGATTGCATAGTTTAACTGTTTTTGGGGATCGCAACGGGGATGTAACTCTTTAAAGATATCTCTACCGCAAACTTTATTTACTAAATCGAAGCTTGCTTTATCTATAGCTACAGGATCAAAAGAGGCAAGTATCCCTATATCCGGGCAAATCCTCGGATCATCTTTAGCAATGCAATCACATTCTTTAGTAATCTTGATTAAAAAATTAAAAAAAGCTAAATTTTCTTTTTTATTTTTTATAATTGTAGAGGCATATTCAACCATCTTCTCTTGTATTGTATCTGCGCCTTTTCCCCAGGCTACATCGATTGCCGAAAAACTACAGACGGAAATACAGGAGGCACAACCAATGCATTTTTTATTATTAATATAGGCTTTTTTTTCAACTATCCTGATTGCACCACCGGGGCAGACCTCCATACATCTTGCGCAACCTACACATTTATTCTTATAGACAACCGGGGCAATATCCGAATGTTGAAAAAGCTTTCCTTGGCGCGTGGCAGAACCCATACCTACATTTTTTAATGCACCACCAAATCCGGTCATCAGATGTCCTTTAAAATGGCTGATTACTATAAGTCCATTATTTTCTAAAAATAGTCGGGCAATTTTTGCGATTTTGACGAATCTTTTATTAATCTCTATATCTAAGGTATTTTCCTTTCTTGTATCATCAGGAATAACTATCTCTATCCTCAGATTCTCTTTATAAAAACCGTGTTCTCTGGCTAACTCTAAATGTTCTTTTGAATTGGTGCGTCTTCCCCGATACAAAGTATTGGTATCAGAAATTACTGCCTTTGCCCCTTTTTTTAAGATCTCCTCAATTACTACCTTTATATATTCAGGTTTTACAAAACCAGTATTACCTTCCTCTCCAAAATGTGTCTTTATTACAATAAAATCATCCTTTTGGATAAAATCTAAAACCCTGCTTTTTTCAGATAAAATCCTAACCTTATCAGAAATTACTGATAAAGGTTCTTCCTCCTTTACTTCTATAAAATACACCTTACTTTTCATATTAAATTATGAGATAGAATCTATGGCGGGCCCGACGAGATTTGAACTCGCGATCTTCAGATCGACAATCTGACGTGTTAAACCAGGCTACACCACGGGCCCAAAGTAGGTTTAGAGTTAATAGTTTATAGATAACTATAGACTATGAATTAAATTTGAGTTCGTTTGATAAATGGGCGGTAGAGGACTCGAACCCCTGACCTTGTGAATGTAAGTCACACGCTCTAACCAGCTGAGCTAACCGCCCAAAAATAAAATCTAAAATATTATAGATAAAATTTTTTAATTAGTCAATTTATTTGATGAAAAGGCTGGATTTACTTATAGTAATCTATTCCACGATAGATAAGCTGAGTATCCATCCTTTTAGGAGAGAAAAACTTGCGGACAAAATCTTTGGCACGTTCAACATCAAATTCCTTACAGCAGTAGATATCTACAGAGATAAAGTTCTTAGGGCTTAAGGTATGGATTACAATGGAGCTTTCTACTAAAGGTGCCCAGCCAGAAAGACCTGCTTTATCCGGAAAGCGTGTTGCATCCGTAAAAAAAATATTGGGAGGAGCCTGTTTCTCCATCCCTAAATATCCCACAATCTCATCTAAAAATTTATAGCAGGTGGCTAAATCATCACAGACACCTGGGCGACAATCGTAGAGATCTAAGAGGAGTTCATAACCGAAAGGTGTAACCTTAGATGATTTTAAAATATCAACACTTTGATTTTCTTCTATTGTCTTTGACATCTATTTTTTAGAAATATATTATACAACATTTTTAAATTGTCAAGAAAAAATTTATTTAATGTAAAAGCAATATAGAAATTTCATATTTTTAGCAAAATAGAAATTTCATATTTTTAAAGAGCCTCTACTAAAAGTTCTTCTTTTTCTTCAAAGTTTAAAGAACCGGCTAATTTTAAACTTGGGTTGTACAGACATTTTCCGTCTTAATCGGAAAGTGTCTTTATTTAAAATTGTTATGAAAAAGGGACACTTCCATCATAACTCTATATACACCAAAGCCTTCAGGGGAAACGGTCCTGATGATTTATCCAAACATCTCCAAAGAAATAAAAAGGCGAACTGCCTATAATTCCAAGCAATTACGCCTAAATAAAGCAAAACGAGAGGGTTATAGAAACCTCCCGTTTTTAGGTGGTGGCCTTCGTCTGAGGAATACCCAAAAGGCTATTTGTTAAATATCTTACTCACTCCAAGATTACTACAACAATAACCACAAGTCAATTTAATTTTGTTGCCTCCCAACCCAACGCCTAAAACGGCGGGGGCGTTTGCGTTGTGCTGTTCGCATTGCGTATATATTCGTATTTAAGAAACCTCTTTTATCTTGGCGTAATTTTGCTTTTTCGCTTTTTGCTCTTCCCGCCTTCAACTCCCCAAAAACAAAGGCAAAATTTTTAAGGTGCTGGGGCGAAAATTTTGCCCAAAGATATCTGCTTAATGATGAAAAATTA
>JAMWCN010000092.1 GCA_023819505.1 Candidatus Omnitrophota bacterium
TCTGGGCAAATCTTAAGAATTGTCGGTCCTTTGTAGAAGAGATAAAAAGATTTGATACTTTATTTTATCCTTCACGTATTGCTGGTCAGATTCATGAACTTGACCGTTATTCTAATTTCCCCAGCCGCTTAATAAAAAAAATAGATATATTTTCTCATATGGCGTTGGTAGCTACTCAGCAGGCTTTAGATGATGCAAAGATAGAGATTGATAGCATTGATAAAAATCGGATGGGTGTGTTTACAGGAAATGCATTGGGTGGTTGGTTGTTCGCAGAGACAGAGCTGCGCGATATGTATATAGAGGGTAGAGAAGGCATCTCTCCTTATATGGCCTCTGCCTGGTTTCCTGCTGCACCGCAGGGACAGATTACCATTTATTATGGGTTTAAAGGATACAGTAAAACTATCGTTGCGGATAAAGCCTCTAGCAATTTAGCGATTTGGTATGCTGCAAAGGTAATTTTAGATAAAAAAAATGACTACGTGCTTTGTGGTGGAATGGAGGCACCGATTACTCCATATGCCTTGTTGTGTGCAAATACCTACGGTGGTCTTTCCAAAAATAATACCAATCCCAAGACTGCATATCGGCCTTATGATCTGTATCGAGATGGAATGGTTTTGGCTGAAGGTTCGGCAATGGTACTCTTGGAGAGTCAAGAGAGTGCTATTCGGCGCAAGGTCCCTATATATGGATTTATAAAGGGGATAGGTTATAGCTGTGATGCATATCATCGTATGCGTTTTAGCTTAGACACCTCGGCATTAGAGTATGCGATGGAGCAGGCAATTAAAGATAGTGGATTCTCTAAAGACAAGATAGATTATATTTGTTTAGATGGAGAGGCAACTCTTCTTGGAGATATGTTAGAGGCAAAGGCATTAAAGAATGTTTTTGGAGAGAAACTAAAGAATATTTCTTTAAGTGCTCCTAAGAGTATGTTTGGAAATATGTTAGGTGCACAAGGGGCAGCAGATCTAGTGATTACATTGCTGTCTATGAAGAACGATTTGGTATTACCTACAGTTAATTTTGAAGAAAAAGATCCTTACTGTGATATAGATTGTACTTTTAATCAGCCTCAAGAAAGAAAGATAAATAAAGCACTAATTATAAGTAGAGGTAGAGGCGGTATAAACTGTGTTTTGGCAATAGAAAGATAAAAAGGAGGTTTTTATGGCGAATAAAGATGAGGTATTAAATGTAGTGGCAAAAGTTCTTAATGTAAAACCTCAAGAGTTAATAGAGGATAAAACCCTCTATGAATCCGTAGGAGTAGATTCCACAGAGATGGTGGAGTTGGTGATTGCCTTAAGTAAACATTTTAAAGTGAAGTTAGAGACAAAAGAGATTACTAAATTTTCTACGCCTCAAAAAATAGTCGAAGTAATCAATAGTAAGCAGAACCAATGAAAATAGTAGATCTCAGTCTTCCTATAGACGATACTGCCTTTGAAGTGCATAATTTAAGCATAGAAAGGATTTCTCACAAAGAAGGAATTAAGAAATTCAACCGCCTGATTATGTCAAAGACTTTTTTAGGCAAAATAAAATATTTATTGGGAAAACGCATTATTAAAGAAGATGAACTTCCGGATAAAGAATTTCTGTCTTTAGAGATCGTGCATTCACCTGTTCATATCGGTACCCATATAGATTCTCTTTATCATTATGGTTCTTATTGCCAAGGAGAACCTTCTTTAATGTCAGAAGATATTCCTCTAGAGTTATGTTATCAGGATGGAGTAAAGATAGATGTAAGTTATAAGAGACCCCTAGAATTAATTACTGCTTTTGATATAGAGGATTATTTAAAAAAAATTAATTATAAACTTAAGCCATTAGATATTGTGCTTTTTTATACCGGTTCTGACAAACTTTTTGGTACAAAAAAGTATTTTACTGACTATCCAGCGATAGATATCTCTAGTATAGATTATCTATTAGATAGGGGAGTAATTATATTTGGTATAGATACAATGGGTATAGATCTTCCTTATAAGCATATGCTAAAAAAATACTTAGAAACTAAAGACATAAATTTGTTTTATCCTGCACATTTTTATGGAAGAAAACGTAAATTTTTTCATCTGGAGAGATTAGCCAATTTAGAAGGATTACCATCCTTTGGTTTTAAGGTAATTTGTTTTCCGGTAAAGATTAAAAAAACGGGCGCTTCCTGGGTAAGGGCCGTAGCAATTCTATAAAAGGAGGGAATATGGGCCATACCTGTAATTCCATAATAATAAATGCACCTTATGATAAAGTTTTTGATATCTCTAATGATATTTCTCGCTGGACAGAGCTTTTTGGAGGAGAATATGTAGAGGCAAAGATAATAAATAAAGAAGCAAATAAAATAACTTTTAGATTAACTGACAACGAAGGAAGAAGCTGGCAGTCTTTTAGACTTCTTTTTAAAGAGCACTATTTTGCTTATGCCCAAAGACAAGAACCTCTCTTTCCTTTTAAGTTTATGAAGATAATCTGGCTTTATACACCTAGACCAGAAGGTATAGAAATGACTTGGATACAGCATTTTGAAATGGATGAAAAATCCGGTTTTAAGGATAGTCAGGTAGAGGGTTTTATCAATAAACATTCTCAAGAGAATCTAAAGATTTTTAAGGAGATAATTGAGAGAGAATCAAGATAAATTCATAATGAATAAAGGATTCTTTATAATTTTGTGTTTAGAGGCGGCAATACTCTCTTTTAACGTAGCCTGTATGCCGGTTCTGGTACCCTCAATATCTTTTGATTTTGGTCTTGAGCAATTTTTTGTAGGCAGGATTATCTGGCTTTATATGTTGCCTTATGGGATAACTGCTTTATTCTATGGGATATTGGCGAAGATCTTTGAAGTGCGCAAAATAGAACTCGTATGTTTTTTGTTATTTTCTTTAAGTAACTTATGGGCAGGTTTATCGAAAACTATTTATGAGCTTTTTTTGGCAAGGTTTTTTATGGGATTATTTGGTGCCTCAGTTATACCTCTGGCTTTAATCTTGATTGCCAAAAATAAAGAGTATTCTCAGAGAGGGAAATTAGTAGGTATATTTTTTAGTGTCACATTCGTATTTTCTTTATTAGGCCTTTTTCTGAGCGGACTACTACATTGGCGCTGGATTTTTCTTATCCCCGCCTTTTTAGGATTATGTCTTTGGCTGGCGATGTATTTTTATTTTCCCGATTTTATTAGTGGGGATAGAATATATTTTGAATATTCCATGTTAAAAGAAATACCGAAAGGGTATGTAGAGATTTTTAAAAATAAAAAACCTCGCAATATCTTTCTTTATATTTTTATTATAAGTTTACTCTATCATAGTATTCATCAGTGGTTAGGGGTATACTTTTTTCTTAAGTTTAATTTAGATAAGTTGTTGATCAGCATATTAATTACTCTTAGCAGTTTAAGTGGAATATTTGGAGAGTATTTGGGAGGTCGGCTTTCTGATATTTTTGGAAGATATAGAATAATTAATCTCGGTTTGATACTTATGATAATCTCTATAATTTTGCTTACTTTTAAAATTCCAATTTTTTTATTAGCAATCGCCATGATTATCTGGGGATTAGGTTGGACAGTAAATCACGCCGGTTTATCTACTCTTCTTGCGGATCTGCCTAAGGATTATTTATATGAGGCAGCCGGTTTAAACAGTAGCGTAAGGTTTCTTTCAGGTGGAATGGGCGTATTTTTAATTAGGTCGATTCTACAAAATAATTTTGTTTTAGGATTTTTTATTACCGGTTCTATTTTGGGAATATTATTTCTATTTTCTAAAAATTTTATTGGAGGCATTTAAGATGGATAATCTAAAAGGAAAGGTAGCTGTTATCACTGGTGCAAGTCGAGGTATCGGAAAGGCACTGGCAAAGACTTCTGCCAGTTTGGGGATTAATTTAAGCATAGCTGCAAGAAATATCCAGATTCTTGAAGAAACTGCGCGGGAAATAGAAAGCGAATTCAAAGTAAAAGTTTTAAGTGTGCCTACAGATGTGACAAAATTAGAAGATTTAGAGAATCTAGTTAAAAAAACAAAAGAAAGATTTTCTCGAATAGATATTCTGATTAATAACGCCGGAGTAACCAGTCAATATCCTTTTCATCTTCAACCCTTAGGAGATATAGAAAGGCTTGCTTACACAAATTATTTAGGATACGTGCGTCTTATTAGATTAGTAATAAATGATATGATAGAAAAAAGATCTGGGGTGATAGTAAATATGATTTCCGGTTCTGTTTTATGCGATCCTCTACCAAGAAATTTTATTGTTTATAGTTCTTTAAAGGCGGGGCTACGCGCCTTCTTAAAAGGCCTTTTTTGGGAGGTGCGCGATTATGGAATAAAGATTGCTTCTATATTGCCGGGTGTTACGGATACAGATTTAACCGGTAAATTAAAAGATGTAACCAAAGATACATCTCGACTTATGACCACTGAGGCTATCGAAGAGGCCTTGAGATTTATTTTAACTGTGCCTCAAAATGTATGTCCTTTAGAGATTGTGGTGATAAATCAACAGACACCCTGGATAAAACCAGTAATTCCCTATCCCCAACAGCATCCTGAAGAATAAAAGGAGGTTAACAGATGAAAATTCTATTTGTAATGCCCAAAGTAGGAGCCTGGGCAACCCATGGAGAACATAAGGCTCCCAATCAACTTTATGCGCATTGGGCTTCTTTTGTAAGAGAAAAAGGCTTTGAGGATATTTCAGTATTGGATTGTCGCGCTT
>JAMWCN010000093.1 GCA_023819505.1 Candidatus Omnitrophota bacterium
GATGCGATTATATCAGTCCTTTTATCGGTAGGCTCGATGATATAAGTCATAGAGGTATGGATTTAGTTCGTCAGATCAAACAGATTTACTCTAATTATAATTTTAAGACTAAAATAATCGTTGCTTCCGTTCGTAATCCTTTACATATATTAGATGCTGCTCTTATAGGAGCGGATATCGTTACCGTTCCTTATATAGTTATCGAACAGATTATAAAACACCCCTTAACCGATATAGGGATAGAGAGATTTTTGCAAGATTATAAAAAGATACCCAAGAAATAAGATAATGCGTTTTCTTAAATTAATAATATTTTTTATTGTATATTTTTTATTTAGTTTTACTTATGCACAACAGATAAAAGAACCAATTATCGTTAATGGAGATACTGTAGAGTATTCTCAAGATAAGAAAGAAGTTTCAGCCCAAGGAAATGTATCTGTAGTTTATAAAGGTACAAAACTTACCTGCGAGAGGATAAAAGTTGACCTTCAAAATAATGAGGCAACAGCAGAAGGTAATGTCCGTTTAGAAGATGAAAAGGGAGTTTTATTAGCTGAAAAGATAATCTATAATTTCGTTTCCAAAAAAGGAAGCATTAAAGAGGCAAAATTAGAATCTCCTCCTTATTATAGTAAAGGAGCATCGGCTGAAAAATTATCTGAAGATCATTATGTTATTAAAGAAGGTTATATCACTACCTGCGATCTGGATAAACCTCACTATATTATCTCTTCTAAAAGAGTAGATTTTTATCCAAAAGATAAAGTTTCTCTGCAAGGAGCAAAGTTTTCTTTGAAAAGTACCCCTTTATTTTATCTGCCCAGTTATACCCATAGTTTAAAAGACCCTTTTATGCATGTAAGATTAATCCCAGGTAAAAGTAAAGATTGGGGAAATTATCTCCTTTCAAGTTGGAGACTAAATTTAACCGAAAATAGTAGAGCCAGAGTTTATCTTGATTATCGCTCCCGTTTAGGTTTAGCTGAGGGCTTTGGTCTAAATTACGATACAAAAAATTTTGGAAAAGGAGATTATAAATATTATTATACCCAAGAACGCACCCGAAAACTTCCTGAGAGCAGTCCTGCTGAATTTGAAAGGTATCTGGTGCGCTGGCGTCACTTCTGTCAGATAGATCCAAGAACAGATACTGTTTTTGAGTTCTATAAGATTACCGATTCTAAAAGAATTAATCTTGGAAGTGAATACAATTTTCTTAAAGACTATTTTTATCGCGAATATGAGAAGGAAAGTCAACCCAAAAGTTATCTTTTATTAAACCATGCCTTTAACTATTCTTTTTTAAGTTTTATAGTTCAAAAGAGGATAAATTCTTGGTATACTCATGAACAGATGGTTCCTGATGAAAGATTGCCTACAGTCTCTTTTAATCTGCCCTCATATCCTTTTGGTCTCTTTAATTTATACTTTAAAAATCAGACTGAATTTTCTAATCTTTTAAATAAGGATATTTCAAGTCAGGACGATGATGTATTAAGATTTGATACCTACAATGAACTCTTTTTACCTATGCGAATCTCTATATTTAACATTAAACCTTCTGTAGGCGTAAGAGAGACATATTATTCTAAGGATAAAGAAGGTAATTCTTTAGATCCAAGAACTGTTTTCTATACAGGAATAGATTTAAGTACAAAGTTTTATAGGTTTTTTAATTTATATAATTCACTCTTCGATATAAATGGTATACGGCATACGGTCACTCCAAATATAAAATATATATACAACCACCGTCCCACTATCCCTAAGGATAAACTACAAACTTTTGATGAGATCGATACGATTGAACGCAATCACTATTTAAATTTAGAATTAGTAAATAAATTCCAGACAAAAAGAAAGGACGATATTATAGATCTAGCTATCTTTAAGATAACTACCGATTATAGTTTAGTAAGAAACGACTTAAAATCAAAAGGCTTCTCCGATTTACTCTTTGATATGGAATTGATCCCTTTCGCTTGGTTAAGGGTTGAATCAGATACAACCTTTGATCTAAAGCAGAATAATTTTAAAGTTATAAATTTTGATATAGGAGCAAATTTCGACAAAGGTAAATCTTTTGGCTTAAGCCATCGTTATGAAAGAAAAGGAGGAAAAGAACTTACCTCTGAATTTAATTGGAGATTTAATCCCAAATGGAAATTTAAGATCTATGAGAGGTATCAATTTGCTAAAATAAGAGGAAGGGGGTTAAAGGAGCAAGAATATAGCTTAACTAGAGACCTCCATTGTTGGATTTTAGATTTTATCTATAATATAAGCAAAGATCACGGTCATACTTTCTGGTTTATATTTAGACTTAAGGCATTTCCTGAAGTAGAATTTGAATTTGAACAGTCCTATCACGGACCTAAAAAATCTATAGAATAAATATAATAAATATGGAGATTTCTATTATTGGAGCAGGTTATGTGGGATTAGTAACTGCTAGCTGTTTTGCTGAGTTAGGTAATAGAGTTATCTGTGTAGATAATGACTTAATTAAGATAAAAAAATTAAAAAAACTTATCCTCCCCATATATGAGCCAGGTTTAAAGGAGTTGGTAAAGAGAAATGTAAAGAGAAAGAGATTATCCTTTTCTACAAGTATAAAAGAAGCGGTAGATAATAGTAAAATAATTTTTATTGCAGTAGGTACTCCTGCTAAGGAGAACGGTGAACCGGATCTTACCGGTATAGAGAATGTTGCTTTTCAAGTTGCTAAACATTTAAAGAGTTATCGTCTTATAGTAGAGAAATCTACAGTTCCTGTTGAGACGGGTATCTGGATTAAGCGCACTATCCAGTTAAATAATATCAAAAAAGTAGATTTTGATGTAGCCTCAAATCCTGAATTCTTAAGGGAAGGCTCAGCTATCCATGATTTTATGCATCCAGATAGGATTATTTTGGGTGTAGAATCGGAAAGGGCAAAGGAACTCCTCTTTAGATTATACCAGCCTATTAAAGCACCCATACTAATTACAGATATAAAGAGTGCAGAGCTAATTAAACATGCTTCTAATTCTTTTTTAGCTACAAAGATCTCTTTTATCAATGCGATAGCTCAGATATGTGAGAAAACAGGAGCAGATATAGTAAAAGTTGCAGAAGGAATAGGTTTAGATAAAAGGATCGGAAAGGAGTTCTTAAAGGCAGGAGCAGGGTATGGGGGAGCTTGTCTTCCGAAAGATTTGGACGCCTTTATCAACATTGCAGAAAAATTAGGTTATGATTTTCAACTCCTTAAAGTGGTAAAGAAAATAAATGAGGATCAGAAAAATTTTATTATAAAGAAAATATCTAATGCTTTATGGATACTCGAAGGGAAAACCGTAGGTGTCTTGGGTCTTACCTTTAAACCTAATACCGATGATATAAGGAACTCTGTTTCTTTACAAATCATTGAAGAATTAAAAAAGGAAAGGGTAAATATCAAAGCTTATGATCCTAAAGGTATACCTAAAGTAAGAAAACTATTTAAAGATATAAAACTATATAATAGTCCTTATAAGGTAGCAGAGGATAGCGATTGTCTTTTGGTTATTACGGAGTGGGAAGAATTTAAAAATTTAAATTTTAATAAAATTAAAAGATTAATGCATCAACCTTTAATTGTAGATGCACGGAATATTTTTGATCCAGAGAAATTAAAAACTATGGGTTTTCAATATATAGGAGTGGGAAGATGATTAAAGGTGTGATAACAAAAGAGCTTATTATCCATAATGATGAGAGGGGAAGATTGATGGAGATACTGCGTTGCGATGATAAAATATTTAAAAAGTTTGGTCAGGTGTATATAACTACTGCTTTTCCAAGTATAGTTAAAGCATGGCATTATCATAAAAAACAGGATGACCATTTCTGCTGTATTAAAGGAAAGGTAAGACTTGCTCTTTATGATGCAAGAAAAAATTCTTCTACCTTCGGATCTATTGATGAATTCATATTAAGTATGGAAGAACCAAAACTTATCCGTATACCTAAAGGAGTATACCATGGGTTTAAATGTATATCTACTGAAGAGGCAATAGTCTTAAATATCCCTACTTTACCTTATAATAGAAAGGATCCTGATGAATACAGAGTTGACCCTTATAATAACAGTATACCCTACGATTGGAGAAAATAATGGGAGAGGATTTCAGTTCATTAAAAGGAATAATTTTAGCAGGTGGTCTTGGTAAAAGGCTTGAGCCACTTACACGGGTTACTAATAAACATCTTCTCCCTGTATGGAATAAACCTATGATATACTATCCTATTTCTACACTTGTAGAAGTAGGCATAAAAGATATCATGATTGTAACAGGAGGAAACAATGCAGGAGATTTTTTAAGACTTTTAGGTAATGGCCAAGAGTTCGGTTTAAAGCATCTCCACTATGCTTATCAGAAGGGAGAAAGAGGTATCGCTGATGCTTTAAGTTATGCTGAGGAATTCGCTAAAGGTTCCAAGATCGTAGTAATATTGGGAGACAATATCGTAGAGAAATCGATCAAAAGGTATGTCTTGCGTTTTTTAAAACAACCTAAAGGTGCACGCATCCTTATAAAGAAAGTAGAAAATCCTCAGAGGTTTGGGGTGGTAGAGATAAAGAATAAAAAAATCATCTCTATTGAAGAAAAACCCCAAAAACCAAAATCTAATTATATAGTTACAGGTATCTATATGTACGATGAAGA
>JAMWCN010000010.1 GCA_023819505.1 Candidatus Omnitrophota bacterium
TTTATGAACCAGAGGAGTCCCAATCTTTTGGGAGTGGATTCCGTTGCGGTTTTTTAGGACTTCTCCATATGGAGATTGTTCAGGAAAGATTAGAGAGAGAATACAATCTTAATCTGATTTTGACTACCCCAAATGTAGTCTATAGGATAAAGAAAAAGAATGGTGAGATCTTAGAGATCGACAATGCTCAAAAATTTCCTTCCCTTTTTGAGATTGCAGAGGTTGAGGAACCCTATGTAAGTTTACTTTTGATTATTCCTATAGATAGTGTTGAACAGGTATGCGATTTTACTAAATCCAGAAGAGGAGTATTTCAATGCTCCGAATATTTAGGTCAGGATCGTCTAAGACTTAATTTTTTAATTCCACTTTCTGAAATCATCGTCGATTTTTATGATCGGATAAAATCTATTACTAAAGGGTACGGCTCTATCGATTATGAATTCTCAAGTTATTTACCTACAGAATTGGTTAAATTAGATATTATGTTTAATGGAGTAATCTGCGATGCCTTCTCTGTACTTATCCATAAAGATAAAGCTTATGCAAAAGCAAAGTCCTTAGTGGAAAGGCTAAAAGAGCTTATACCTCGGCAATTATTTGAAGTAAATATTCAGGCAACCACAAATAACCGTATCATTGCTTCTGCAAAGATAAAGCCTTTAGGAAAGCATGTTACTGGTAAATGTTATGGAGGAGATATTACCCGTAAACGTAAGCTCTGGGAGATTCAGAAGGAAGGAAAGAAGCGTCTTAAGCAGTTTGGTAAAGTTCAGATTCCCCAGGAAGCATTTTTAGAGATATTGAAGATTTAAGATGGAAGGTCTAAACAGGCATAAAAAGAAATCCGTAGTTAGAGATTGGATTGAATCGATAGTAGTTGCCTTTATTTTGGCAATGTTTATCCGTACATTTTTTATTCAAGCTTTTAAAATACCTACAGGTTCTATGCGACCTACATTAATAGAAGGGGACCATATCTTAGTAAATAAGTTTATCTATGGATTGCGCATTCCTTTCTTAGGAAAGCGCATTTCCATTTTGGCTACACGTAAACCTAAAAGAGGAGAGGTAATTGTTTTCATCTATCCCCAGCAACCAAAGAAAGATTTTATAAAGAGATTAATTGCTTTTGAAGGAGAAAGGGTAGCGATAAGAGAAGGTAAAATCTATATTAATGGAGAGCCTTTAGAAGAGCCCCCTTTTAATAGAATTTATTATTACAATCGTGGCGTCTATGGTAACGAAGTAGAAATAATTGTTCCTAAAAATTGTTATTATGTTTTAGGAGATAATTCTAGTTCTTCTCAGGATAGTCGCTACTGGGGTTTTGTTCCAGATAAGAATCTTTTAGGTAAGGCATTTTTAATCTATTGGCCACCAAATCGCATCCGCTTAATTAGATGAATATCGCCAATAAAGTTTCCACTTTTAGGATATTGACTGTTCCCTTTTTTGTATCCACACTTATTTATTACTCTCCAGAAAGAGATTTCTTAAGGTATATTTCTCTCTTTATATTTATGCTAGCGGTAATCTCAGATGCGGTTGATGGGTATCTTGCTCGCAAAAATAGAATTAAATCTCCTATAGGGCTTATCTTAGATCCTTTAGCAGATAAATTACTTTTGATCAGCGCCTTTGTAGGTTTAAGGATAGTTAATAATTTCCCTTTAAAGATTAGATTTCCTTTATGGGTTTCTCTTATTGTGATAAGCAGGGATGCAATTATTCTTTTGGGAGCGGTTCTTATCTATTTACTAAAAGGTCAACTAAATATCTCTCCTAGTATCTGGGGAAAATTTACTACCCTTTTTCAGATGGTAGCGGTTCTTTCCGTGCTTTTACAACTGAATTTTTCTTATATCTTCTGGTCAATAGCGGTATTCTTTACTTTGGTTTCTGGTGCAGGTTATATATGGAAAGGTTTTAAGGTTCTATATGAGGAAAAACAATGAGAGGATTTTTATTTTTTAGTTTTTTATTAAGTTATTTAGTCGGTAGTATCCCTACCGCTTATATTTTAGTAAAATTTTTTAAAGGGATAGATATAAGAAAATTTGGCTCAGGCAATGTAGGAGCAACAAATGCCATAAGAGTTTTAGGTAAGAAGAAAGGAATTTTAGTTTTAATTATTGATGTAGTTAAAGGGGTAATCCCAGTTGTATTTTTGGCTAATTTTTTTAAAAGTAAAATAACCTTTATTCCTGAATCTCTTTTAAGAGTAATTTTAGGAGTTTTTGCAGTGATTGGGCATAATTGGACTTTATTTTTGAAATTTAAAGGAGGAAAAGGTGTAGCTACTACTTTTGGTGTACTAATAGGTTTAGCAGTAAAATTAGAAGGTTTTGTTTTAGTTCTTATAACTTGTTTATTTACATGGACTTTTGTTTTTATATTAAGTAGAATAGTTTCACTTTCTTCTATTATAACCGCTCTTTTTTTTCCTTTATTTATGATATTATTTAGGCAATCAAAAGAGCTAATTTTGGCAAGTTTTATTTTTGCTTCCTTTATTCTTTTAAGACACCTTTCTAATATTAGAAGGCTCTTACAAAAGAAAGAACCCAAGATCTAAAAAGAAAACGCTTTCTTTTTCTTGCCAAAACCCCTTGAAAATATAAAAGCTTAGATGTTATACTTTTTTTGAAAGTATAAATTTTTATTTTAACTACTTAAAAAATAATTTTTAAAAGTTTAAAATTCCCCACCAGCCAAAGGAGGGGAGAGCCGGATTGCAAAAAGAATTAAAGGAGGTAAAAAGAAATTTAAAAAATAAAAGAATTTGCAATCCGGCTTTTAAAATTTTTAAAATATGCGTAATTTAGTATTTAAAAATTTAAGTTCTAAAGATAGAAGCAGAAAAGTACTTGTAAGTACTGAGTCCTTTGATAAATCAGGGATTCACACCTATATAAGTAGACATCTTATCTGTTTAATCAAAGAGGTAACTAAGGAGGAGTCTCCAAATAAAATTAGTCCTTCTCTCTATATACTTAAGGAACGCAACAATCAAACCCAAAAAGAAAGGTTTATCTTTAGACTTAAAGGAAGTATTTACACAGTAGTAAATGGTCGTCTTTACTTAATTAGTTTTTTGCATTCTTTCAGGATAAAACTGAGTATTTTAAAAGAAGAACCCTTAAAATCATCCTGAAGTGGAAGAAAATTTTGTAGAACATAGGCAATATGAAAGATTTAAGATAAGATTGGAAGCAAAGTTAATTAATCTTAAAGATAAAAAAGAAAGTAGTGGTTATACTGTAGATTTAAGTGCAAATGGGATAGGTTTAGTTTCCAACCAAAATTTCCCTCCTGACACATCCTTAGAAGTAAGGTTAAATAACCCTCACAATCAAAAATCTATCTATATGAGAGGAAGACTCATCTGGTCAAAACCTCTGGATGAATCTAACTATCGCTTAGGAATAGAGTTAGAAGATGTTGATCTTGTAGGTCTGGCTCAAGTCTTAGAGTTAATCTAAAAAAACTTGACAAAAAGAAAAAAATTATATATTTTAATAATAAATGAATAAATATTTTTTTATTTTATTATTAATATTAATTATTCTTTATATAGTTGAAAGCTCTTGTCTTGCCCAATCTTTATCTAGTGAATATTTATGTAGCATTGCTATTGCATTATATAAAGAAGGTAAAACTGAAGAAGCTTTAAAAGAATTTGAGAAGGTTCTTTTAATTGAGCCTGAACATTCAACCGCTAAGGAATATATTCAAAAGATTCAAAAAGAAGTTGTTTTAGATAAGAAAAAAGAAACTATTGAATTAACTTTAAATCAATTAGAAAAACAGACCACCTCTTCTGAAGAGACCAGAAAACCACTTCCAGAAAAAACCAAGAGATCAGCTACCTCCCAAAAATTAAAGATAAAAGGAGAGTCGGTTTTAAGTTTAGGTATAACTTCCCAAGATTTAATTTGGAATAAAGCAAATGCAGATTTAAATGAGAAGAATTGGCGCATTTTAAGTTATAATGCATATAATCAAGGAATAAATACTTATGATACAAGGATTTACGATAGATTAAGATTAGAAGTAGATACTTTAAATAAAGAAGGTTTAAATTTCCATACAAATATTGCTATAGATCCTTGGAGTTTTGTAGGAAAATCAGATAAAGTTACAATTACAAGTAGTTGGGGAGATATTGCAGAGATTGAGCTAAAATATTGGGCAAATACAGGCTATACTATACCTGAGACAGTTTATACTCAGCTTTTGGGGAATTCTTTTAATCTTCCTGAGATTAAAATCCAAGATAACTATAGTCATACTTTAAGTATTCTTACTTCTGGATGGTGGCCTTGGTTTGATCAGTTTAATATCCCTGCTTTAAAAATTAAACGTGAATTTAAACCCTTAAGGGAGCTCTGGTTTGATTATCAAAAAGAGGGTTTAAATTTTAGATTTTTCCCTTTAGGATTAGAAGATCAAGCATTTACTTCCGATGATCCTTTAGGATTATCAAACCATCATATCTGGTGGCAGCCTAGCCCTTGGATTTTAAGGTGGTTTCCCGGAAGATACAATCCTGCAGGAGGAGATTACACTAAAGGATTTTGGGATGACTCTCTTGCTTATTTAGTACGCGATAGTAGTGGAAAAAGACTTACATTTTTAAGGGGTCTTTCCTTTGAATTTATTCCTCAACAAGAAATTTCTCTTTCTTCAACATTTGCCTCACCATTACATCTTTGGCAGGATTACGATTACTTTGATAGTTTAGCCTCGAGTAATCGTTTAAAGTACAGGATCACTGATAACTTCCAGTTAGGTACAATTTATAATTTTAGAGTTGGTTTTAATGAGAATAAAAAGGATCTTACTAATCATGTCTGGGCTTTAGATTTAGATTATGAGATTAAAGAGGGTATAAAATTAGATTTGGAATTTGCTACTTCAAGGACTGCTAAAGACCTAAGTAATTCTGAATACACTTCTAAATTAAGAGGAAAGGCTTTATATTTTTCTTTCACCGGTAGTCTTCCTGCAAGAAAAATTATAGATTTAGAGTATGGATACAATGAGCTCAAACCTAAAGAGGAAGAAAGTTTTTTTACAAAATGGCGTCTTTATCTAGTGCATATGAGTAGGGATTTTGAATCTGCTCTGGCAGATTATCATCAGAGCCGTAAAGATAGTTTCTGGTCAAGGCACATCCATTTTAGAGAACCCTTTAAATATTATTATGCAGGACTATATTATCCTACATTAAAATGGGAGGATATCGAACCATTTAGGATTGGAGATGGTATAGATACCGGCAGGGATGTTGTAGGATTAAGGATTGAGAATTCTTTATGGGATAAAAAATTAGAGAATCTATTTGATGTAAGAAATGTCCATTCTATAAAAGGTAAGTTTATAGAAAATGTGGTGAGGGATGAGGTTAACTTTAAAATTAATGAGAGATTGATTACGAAACTTTTAGGTATTTACCATAAGTTGCCAAAAACAAAAGCAGGGATCGATCCCTTCCTATTTGATGCAGACACAGGAGATTATCTTTTGGATTGGTCTGCTGATCCGGTAGATGATGCCAAAGACCCTAGCCTAAAAACCGCTTCTTTAGGTTTAGAGTATAAATTCTTTGATTGGCTTTCCTTAAATGGTATCTGGGAATATACTAACGATTATACTTTAGCATACGATAATTTTCCAAGGGGAGTCTTAAATAGTGCTCAGATGTCTTCATATACTGAAGATGGCAAAAACTACCGTTTTAATCAAGTTTATCTTTATGATCAACAGTTTTTCCCCCAACCACCTTATCCCTTCTATAATATCTTTAAGACAGGTTTAAAATTTATACCTATTGAAAAATTAGAGGTCTATTTAGATTATACCTGCAATGAATTTAGATCTGCAGGACCTATCGATGATAATATGAACCATATCGGTTTAGAGGTATCTTTTTTGCCAAATAAAAATTTGGGATTTTATCTGCGTTATGTCTACTCACGCTGGAAGGATTTGGATCTCCTTTTACAGGAAGAAGAAAAAAGCTACCGTGGACACCATAACTTCTTTTCTGAATTAAGATACAAGTTTAGCCAAGATGATGAGTTAATTCTGCAATACGGTGAATCCGCAGTGACTCCTGTATCTATGATAACATTTAGTCCTTTTGGCACAGGACTTTTAACTATCGATACCCAGCATATCTTTAGGATCTATTATCGAAGAAAATTTTAGTTGAAGGATTTAGAATTTATTAAAAGGTGTATAAATAAAGATGATAAAAGTTGGGAAGAATTTCTCAAGATTTACTCCTCTCTTATCTATAGTTTGATCTGGTCTGTTCTAAAAAGAAAGGGATTTTCTTTTCAAAATTCAGCTTACGCAGAAGAGATTTTCCAAGAGATTTTCTTGCATCTTATTAAAGACAATTTTAAAAAACTACGTCAATATAAAGCTAAAAAGAACTGTCCTTTCTCAAGTTGGCTAAAAGTGGTAGTGATCAATTATACTTTAGATTATTTAAAGAGAAGAACACCTCCCATTTTATCTTTAGAGGAGAAAATTTTAGATGAAGAGAAAGAACTTACTTTGGAAGATACCATAAAGGATGAAAGTAGGCCTCCTGTAGATGAGCTCCTTTTAGAAAAAGAGCTCTTAACCAATCTTTCTGAATGTATTTCCCGTTTAAAAGAAGATGATAAGTTTTTTATAGAGATGCATATATACCAAGGGGTATCTTTGGAGAATCTTAAGAAACTTTTAAAAGTATCACGCAGTGCTATAGACATGCGTAAGGCAAGGATCATCCAAAGGCTAAAGGATTGTTTTAAAGAAAGAGGTTTTTTGTTAGAATCTTAAGAAAAGTTTCGTTTATTAATAATGGAAAGGGTAGAAGAGATTATCAAGATGGTTTATAAGTTTTTTAAGGAGAAAAAATCTAAGCCCAAAATTTGTCCTCGTGAAGAAGATTTAGCTTGTTTCCTTGAGAAAAAGCTTTCTTTAAGGCAAGAGGATAAAATCAAAAGACATATCCTTGATTGCCAGAGCTGTTCCGAAATTATTTCCCATTACTATCTTGAGGCACAGAAAGAAGTTCCTTCTTTTTTGTTAGAGAAGGTAAAAGAAATCCTTAAATTTAAAGAAAGCCCCATACCTGTATGGGTAGATATAGTTATAGCTATTAAAGAGAATTTAATTGATGTGATCAGTTCCACAGGAGAACTTCTTTTTGGTGATAAAGTTTTACCTCTGGCGGTTTTACGGAGCGAAAAACCAGGATCCCTTAAAGATGAAGTAGTTATAGTTAAAGAAACCGATAATTTTTATATAAAAATAATAATAAATAAAAAACCAAACCTAAAAGCAAAACTAACCATAAATATTTTGGAAAAGATTACCAAAATTCCTCCTCCTTTTTTAAGGGTGAGTCTATTTAGGAAAGATATAGAACTTGAATCATATGTAGCGGAGAAAGGAATAGTTATCTTTGAAGATATCAACCCCGATACTTACCTTGTTAAATTCATTCAGAATTCAGAATCGATCGGTTTAGTTAAGCTGGAAATCCTTTAAATTTTTAATATGCAGGAGAAATCCATAATACTGGAAGTTTTCTGTTTTCAGGACTCCTTAAAGATGGGGATACTGGAGAAGAAGGATTTTTATCCTTCCTATAGAAGTTTCAGTGAGATAAAGGTTGATTTTAACTATATTCAGAAGGTAGCTACAGAGATGAATAATATTCTCAATAAGAATTATTTTTTAGAACAGGCTGATTTTGAAGAACTTAAAAAACTCGGTCACCTCCTCTTTGATTATTTACTTACTAAAAGTATAAAATCTAGACTTAAAAAAGAGGACTCTTTAGAAATCACCTTAATTGTAGATGAAAAACTTATCGGTCTACCCTGGGAACTTTTCTTTACAGGAGAGGATTTTTTATCTCTTAAGTTCAATTTAGGTAGAGCTATTACTACCGCAATCGATATAGAGAGTCCTTATTCAACTAATATCAGTTTTCCTTTAAAGATGCTTATCATCGCTAATCCTACTGGAGACCTAAAGGCTAGTTACAAGGAGGCTATTAAAATTAAGGATTATCTATTGAAGAATAAAGAGATCCAAATAGATTTTAAATCTTTTGATGTTAATTCCTTATATATAAAGAAGAATATCCGTAATTACGATCTTTTGCATTTTGCTGGTCATTGCGGATATAATTTTGATTCCCCTTTGAAGAGTGGCTGGATTTTAAAGGATGGTTTAATCACTGTGGAAGATTTTCTTCTTTTAGGTCAAACTAAAGCTTTACCGCGTTTGATTTTTGCTAATGCCTGTCAATCAACAAGAACAGCAGATTTTTCTTTAGATAAAAATATAGGTTCACATATACACAGCCTTGCTCACGCCTTTCTTTTATCAGGATGTCAACATTACTTAGGTTGTTTTTGGAAGATACCCGATGATTTAGCTACAGAATTTGCTGTTGTTTTTTATAATGAGTTCTTAAAAAAAGCTACCGTTGGTTCTGCTTTAAGATCAGCAAGGCAAGCCTTGATTAAAAAATATGGGATTAAAAATATTGCCTGGGCAAACTACATCCTTTATGGTGATCCGGGATATTTTTTAAAAATACCCACTAAAAAGAGATTATTTTTTATAAAAAGAGTAACTTTTAAGAAAGTTTCTTATCCTGTAGTTATTAGCTTAATCTTAATTTTATTTATTAATTTTATTATTTATTTTAGACCCACCAGCTATATCCTTTTTCTGAAGAGTTTAGTGGCTTTTAAAAGAGGAGAAAATAACAAAGTCTTTAATATAATTAAAGATCTTCTTAATAAAGATCCAGATTATCTTTTAAGTTATAAACTTTTAGGGGATACATATTTTAGATTGGGGAAATTTAATCTTGCTATAAAGAATTACTTTGAATATTTAAGATTGGCTCAGAAGAAAAAAGATTTCAAAAATATAGCCAGTGGCTACTTAAAGTTAGCCTGGACACACCATATGAAGGGAGAATACAACTCTGCAGAGGATTTCTACAATAAAGCAATCCAGATATCTAAAGACAGTAAAGATAAACTCAATGAAGCGGATGCCTTAGGAAGAATGGCGGTTTACTATTTTGATAAAGGAAATTTTGAAAAAGCTCTTTCTTTACTTGTAGAAAGTTCAGAGATAAATCAGCAAAGAAAGCATATAAGAGAACACCGTTTTAATCTCGCCTGCGATTATTTTAATTTAGCGTTAGTTTTTACAGAGATGAATAATTATGATAAAGCTAAGGAATTCTATAACAAAAGCAAGGAACTCTTTGAGAGTATGGGCGAGATTTCAGAGTTAAGCGATTATTATTTTAACATGGGAGAGATCATGCGTTTTGAAAAGAAATATCAGGAGGCATTAGACTATTACTATAAAGGTTTAGAGATAGATAAGAAGCTCTCCCATTATTTTAATTTAAGCTCTGACTACCTAATGTTTGGAGAGCTTTTTTGGGAGATGGGAAATATTGAAGAAGCAGCTAAATACTTTCAGAAAGCCCTCTCTTTATGTAAAGATATTGATAACCTACCAATTTTAGCCTCTCTTTATTATGATTTAGGTTTGTTTTATAAAGAGCTTTCCCAAAACCAACAGGCAAAGCAATATTTAGAAGCCTCTCTAAATCTCTATAAAAAATTAAATACAGCTACTTATAAAAAAGTAGAGGAAGCCCTCCTTTCTTTAGAATAATTTTTTAAAAAATAAGTGAGATTTTACACATTTTGGTCGTTTAATAGTATCGAAAGGAGGTGGCTTATGAAAAATAAAGAATTTTTCTTTATTATAGTACTGTTTCTGTTGACTTTTAAAGACCTAGCTTTAGCTAAAAATTTATATTGGAGAGCGATACCTTTAGGAGGACTAACCAATATAAGAGACGTATTTTCCCCTTCCAAAGATCCCACTTCCATCTATATTGCTACTCAGGAAGGTATCTTTAGAATCGATAGCGAAAGTAAGAAAGAATTTTTATTAAAAACAAAGGAGGCTAATTTTTTATATCAGGATATAAGTGGCATTATCTATGTAGGTAGCCTCGATGGTCTATACTCAATTGAGCCAAAGACTTATAGGATAAAAAGAATCTTTAAGACCAAAAATTCTTTTAAAGAAAAAGTTAATAGTTTGATATTTACCCAGGAAAATCATATCTATCTTGGTACCTCAAATGGTCTTTTTATTTCTAAAGATCAAACCAAAAGCTGGAAGAAAATCTTACCTTTTAAAGTAATTAAATTAGCCTATGATGCTTTAGATAAATTAATCTTTATTCTTACTGAAGAAGGATTATACAAGTTAGATATAAAAAGTCAATTTTATGAAAGAGTATTTTTTAGCAAAAAAAGCATTTTTGAAGAAGAATTT
The DNA here is from genome assembly GCA_023819505.1 of Candidatus Omnitrophota bacterium. Lineage (GTDB taxonomy): Bacteria > Omnitrophota > Gorgyraeia > Gygaellales > JAMWCP01 > JAMWCN01. The sequence goes on from JAMWCN010000010.1 coordinate 10,399, forward strand.
AAAGAAGAAGATTTAGAAGAGGAGAAATCTATCTATAATGATATAAAGTTAGATGAGGCAAAAAACCTCTATTTAGCTACTGAGAGAGGTCTCTATTTTAGTAAAGATAAAGCAAAAACTTGGATTTACTTTAACCACAGTGGCCTTTTAAATATATCGATAAAGCTTATATATATTAAATCCTCTTCCATATATGTGGTTACTTCTAGAGGTCTTTTTCTCTATCTAAAAGATAAAGATTTATGGCAGGAATTAACTTTAAAGCTACCTCTTTTAAATATCCAGGCAATATTTGAGGATGAAAATGGCTGTCTTTATTTAGCTACAGATAAAGGCTTATTTTTATCTGATACAGAAAGAGATTTTTTAGATACCAAAGATATTCAAAAAATTTTTCATCAAGAACCTGATATTTTAGAGCTTCAGAAACAGGTCCTTTACTATGCAGGGATAGTTCAAAATCAAACTATTAAAAGACATCAAATCCTAGCTCGGCTTAAAGCTATCCTCCCCAAACTAGATTTAGATATTAATAAAACAGTTACTTATTATAATAACTCTAATTCTACCCGTTTTGCTATTGGTCCAAAGGATTGGAAAATAACTTTATCCTGGAATCTATCTGACCTTATCTGGAGCGAACAGTTGAGGCTTATCGATTCACAGACAAGACTTTTAATTGAGTTAAGGAACGAACTTTTGGATGAATTAAATAGAATATACTTTGAACGTCTACGTATAAAACAGGAGCTTTTATCAAAAGAACTGGATCCTCAAAAATATTCAGAGAAGATCTTAAAATTAAAGGAATTGGAAGCCTCTCTAGATGCCCTTACCGGAGGTTATTTTTCTCAAAAAATAAAAGAATAAAGTCTTGATATTTATTTTTAAAAAATCCTTGACATAAGTAAACTTAGATGCTAACCTTATATCAATAAATAAGATGCGATTAAAAAATAGACGTAAGTATGTTCGTTTAGAAGCCTATCATCTTGCTCATTATAAAGTTGTATTTAATGGTTTGGAAAAAGAAGATCTCTCCTCTCTTGCCAGAGTACGCAATATCAGTGCTGGTGGTTGTTGCCTACGCACAGATAAATTCCTACCTGTAGGTTCTATTTTAGAACTTAAGATAAATTTTCCCCATTTAGAGAATCCAGTTTTTGCCTTATCAAAAGTTGTTTGGACAAGGCAGATCGGTAAAACCGGTAGGTATGAATTTGGAATCCAATTTATTGAGATCGATGAAAACCTAAGAAAATTTATCGATGAGCATATAAATTCTATCTTTAAAATAATTATAGAGAAAGGAGGTGAAAAGATGAAGATGCTAGCTAAGATATTTATAATATTAGCAGTTTTATGTGTAATTCTAGCAGTAATAATTAAACTTACTACCTTAGGGACGATCTTACCAGCAGCTATGCCAATTAATTGGATAAAATTGGCAGATACTGCTTTATTATTTGCAATTGCTTTGGCTTTAGTGGCAGAGAAAGCAAAGTAATTTTAAAGATTTTATTTTTTATAAGAGCCTTTTAAAAAATAATTAAATGAAAGAGAGGTATTTTTTATCTTTTTTATTAATATTTTTAATATCTTTAGGATTAGATAACGCTTTAGCCTTTACTAAGAATTCGCGAGAAAGAATGATCGATTTAACTTTAAATGAACTACAGAGAAAACAGCGAGCTTTCCAAGATGCCTTTATGGAAGCTCAATTATTTTTGGAAGAAGAAAAGCCGCTTCCTGAGATAAAAGAAGGGGAACTTTGGAAAAAAATTTTAGCTAATCTTAATTATTATATAGATTATTCTTTAGAATATAACGATAATATATATTTATTTAAAGATAAAACTTCTGATATAATACATAGGATATTTCCGGGTTTAAGAACTAATTTGCGTGATCCAAAATTAAATTTAAATTTTGATTTTTCTTTTGGAACAAATGTTTATTCCCGATACTCTCGACATACCGGTTATGAATCAAATTTTGATTTTAATTTGAATCGTTCTTTAGGTTATTATAATTTTATGTTTCACAACAGTTTTGAAACTACAAAATTAGCACCTGTTAGATTTGGAGTTACTCAGGAAGAATTTCCCCGTTATTTAAATGATTTTTTTCACTTACGCTTAAGTAGAGCATTTAATCGGTTAAATTTTAATTTAGGATATTGGCAGAGCTATTGGGATTACGAATCTGAATACGGTAGTAGAAATGACAATATCCAATACAATTTCTATCTAGGTGGAGATTTTAGGATTGCCCCTAAAACATTCTTTTTGACAGAAACTCAGTGGGGGTTTACCCGTTATCGTAATAGAGCGTATTCTAATCGAGATTCAGATAGCCATGAATTTAATTTTGGTTTAAAAGGGCTGCTTACCCATAAACTTACTGGAATAGTAAAGTTAGGATATCGTTATCAAGACTACAAAACTTTTTCTGACTACAAAGATGCAGTTCTTTCTGGAGCTTTAGATTATCAATTTTCTAAACTTACCCAATTTAATTTTAATTTTGAACGCACTACCCATGAATCTACATATAGGGAGCAAGACTACTATATCAATCATGAATTCAGCCTATCAATGGTTCACAGATGGGCTTTTAATCCACGTATCTATACAAAATTAAATTTTGATTTTTCCTATCAAGACTTTCCTAAAAGATTTGGTATCTCTAGACATGATCAGTTATGGGGAGAAAGTTTTGGTTTAGGTTACAAGATGCATAGATGGTTTACCTTTGAATTTTCTTACGCACATAAGGAAAGAGAATCAAATGTAGATTACGATTATACTAATAATATATTTATTTTTAGAACTTATGTTTTATTCTAATAAAATAAAATTAACCATTTTAATTCTTATATCTGTATTTTGTTTTTTTGTAGTTCCTCTCTATAGTCAAGGAGAAAAAGACTATATTTTGTCTAAAGGGGATCTTATTGAGGTGGATGTCTATGGAGAACCTGATCTACATACTTCTGCCAGAGTATCTGAAGATGGAACCATAAATTTTCCTTTAATAGGAAATGTGAGAGCAGAGGGTTTAACTGTGAGGGAATTAGAGCGTTTACTTACTCAACTTTTAGCCCAAGATTATTTAGTTAATCCTCAAGTTAGTATTTTTGTAAGGGAATATGCCCGAATATTTGTTTTAGGCCAGGTTAGAAGTCCAGGTGCCTATGAGTTAAAAGGGAAGTTGACTTTGACTTCAGCTATTGCTTTAGCAGGTGGTTTTCTCCCTGAAGGAGATCCTTCACGTGTAAAACTTATCCGTACTGTTGGTGGTAGCCGTCAAGTTCAAGAGTTTGATATAGATAAGATAACTAATAATTTAATTTCTGATATTGAACTTAAACCCAACGATACAATTATGGTGGAGGAGTACGGTCGCATCTCTATCGTCGGTCAGATTCAGCGTCCAGGAACATACTCTTTTAGAAAAGGACTTACTGTATTGGAAGCGATTGGTATGGCAGGAGGTTTTACTCCTATAGCTAGTATCGATGGAACTTCAGTTATTAGGTTAGAGGAGGGCAAAAAAAAGATTATTAGAGTAAAAATATCTGATATTACTAAAAAGGGGGACAAAACCAAAGATATACTACTTCAACCCGGAGATACAATTGTTGTTCCTGAATCTTTATTTTAAAATTTAAAAAAGATGATTCCTTCCTCACAAGTTAGAGAAGTAACGCTAAAAGATTATCTTATAATTATTCAGCGTAGGATCTGGGTAATAACAGTTATATTTTTTGTAATTAGCTTTGTAGGGACCTGGCAGTCATTCCAAAAGATTCCTGTATATGAGGCATTTGCTAAGGTAATCATTGAAAGAACTATCCCTCAGATATCTCCCATCCCAGAGATGTATCCTACTAAAACATTAGATAAAGAATATATCAAAACGCAGATAGATGTGATAAAATCAAAGGCATTGATAGAAAAAACAGTTAGATATTTAATCTCCACCGGTGATGAGGCATTTACAAATGTAGCAGATCCTGTAGGTGCATTTTTGGGAGGTGTAGTGGTAGTTCCTATCGAGGGAACGCAGATAATCAAAATTGGTTATCGTGGAATAGAGCCTTTAAAAGTAGCCAAATTTGCTAATGCTCTTGCACAGAACTATATTCAACAGGATATAGATAGAAGGATTTCAGGAATCGCTTCTGCTGAATCATGGCTGGCAACTAGTTTAAAGGAGATGCATGAGAAACTAGTAAAATCAGAGGAGAATTTAATTAACTATATAAAAGAAAATCAGATACTTTCTATACCCGATATAGAAAGGAGAAGTCAAACAATACTTGAAAATTTAAAACAGGAAAAGATTCGTATAGAGAGTGAAATTGCAGAGGCTTCTAAACGCTATAAAGAAAAGCATCCCAAGATGATTGCTTTAAGGTCTAGACTTATATCTATCAATGAGGGAATAGAAAAAGAGACAAAGAATTTAGTAGAACTGAACGAGAAGATGGTTCAATATAATAATCTAAAAAGAGAAGTTGAGACAAACCGCACCCTTTATGAATCTCTCCTTAAGAAAACAAAGGAGACAGAAGTTAGTAAAGAATTATTAACTACCGATTTAAGGATCTTAGATTTAGCAGAGGTTCCTTCCTCTCCGGTAAGCCCAAATCACCAAAGGGATATCACTACTTCCTGCTTATGGGGTCTATTTTTGGGTTTAGGTTTGGCTTTTTTCCTTGAATACCTCGATGCCACTTTTAAGAATGCAGATGATATAGAGACATATTTAAGGCTTCCCTTTTTAGGTTATGTTGCCTCTTTGCGTTCTGAAAGAGATGAAATAAAACAGTTAAAGAATATAGATTTGATCTCTCAAAAGATTCCCCATTCTCGGATTGCAGAATCCTACCGTTCTATCCGTACTTCAGTTATCTTTTCTTCTCCTGAAGACAGACCTTTAAAAACAATATTACTTACCAGTTCCCTTCCTAGGGAAGGCAAGACATTTATTACTATAAACTTAGGAATTGTTTTTGCTCATACTAATGAACCAATGCTTATTTTAGAAGCAGATATGCGTAAACCAAGGATAGCCAAAGTATTTGGTTTAAAAAATGAGGTTGGCTTAAGCAGTTATCTTGCAGGAGAGGCTTCTCTGGAAGAGATAATTAGACCTACAGGGATAGATAACCTCTTTCTTATAAGTAGTGGACCTACTCCTCCTAATCCTACAGAACTTCTAATCTCTACAAAAACAAATGCACTTTTGGAGACATTGAAACAAAAATTTTCCCGCGTAATTGTTGACTCTCCACCTCTACTTTATGTTACAGATACATCTATATTAGCTAACTTAGTAGATGGTGTAATCTTGGTTATCTATGCAGGAAGGACTACTATTAACTATATCCTCAGGTCAAGACAGAAACTCAATGAGGCAAAGGCAAGGATAATTGGCGTCATCCTAAATAGTGTGGATGTAAAGAAGGAAGATTCCTACTATTATTATCACTACTACTATTACTCTAAAGATAAGACCTCTTCTCAAAAATAGGAATGCTTCAAGAAATATCCTCTTCTTTATTGAAAAATCTTGTTGACTTTATATTGATTATTCTAATTTTATCTAATCCATTATTCTACGGTTCAGTTACTGTTTTAGGTTATACTTATATAGAGGTGGTAGTTTTCCTTTGTATATTTTTATGGCTCTTGGATATGTTTTTACAGAGGAAATTTGTAATTTTAAAAGTAAAATTAGTTATACCTATCTTTCTTTTTTTATTTTTGATACTTTTACAGGTTATATTAATTCCTAAAGATATCTTCAAATTTATCTCTCCTTATACCTTAAAATTTTATAGAGAATTTCTACCTTTTAATTATTCTAGCCCTTTTTTCTCTTTAAGTATATGTAGAGAATCTACACTTATCTATTTCTTTAAATCTTTAAGTTATTTTTTAGTCTTCTTTTTAATTGTTAATCATATTCAGAGAAAGGACCAATTTAAGAAGCTTTATAATACTATTATTCTGGCAGGATTAATTATAACTATAATAGCAATTATTCAAAAATTTAAAGGTAGCCGAATTTTTAAAGAAAACTTTCCATTAGGAATATTTATAAACCGAAATCATCTGGCAGGTTATTTAGAAATGATTATCCCTTTAGCTTTTGGCTGTTTTATCTCTGAGACAAAAGCAATATTTAGAAGCTATTACCTGATAGGAATTTTTATTATGAGTTTAGGGATTTTTTTGACTTTATCCAGAGCAGGTTTAATTATCTATATTTTTAGTATAGTAATGCTAGTTTCAATTTTAATTAATAAAGCTAAGTATTTTGTGGACCTAAACTTAAAGGCATTGATTTGTATAATGGTGGTAATTATTCTTATTCTACTCTCTATGATAGATATCAAATTGATTTTAAATAGAGCTATTTCTATATTTAGTTCTTCTGCTTTTGATAGAGGTTATTCTATAAAAGATATTTTAAAAATCTGGTTAGATTTCCCTTTATTTGGAACAGGCCTAGGAACTTTCGCTGATATAAATCCTAAATATAAAAGTAGCTATCATCAAATAGTATTTACCTATGCCCATAACGATTATCTTCAATTACTTTCTGAGACAGGAATAATAGGATTTTCGTTGATATTTATATTTTTTTATTTATATTTTTTATCTTTTTTTAAGATGTGGAATAAAAGGCATGATAGGTTTGTAGTAGGTTTATCTTCTGGAGGTGTAATTTCAATAGTAGCTATACTTATTCATTCTTTGATAGACTTTAATCTCCATATTCCTACAAATGCACTTTTATTTTTTATAATTCTAGCTCTAAATTATAAACTCGTATTTAGTAATTTTAGAATAAAAGATGACCTATCACTTAAAGATTTGGCAGAAAGAACTTAATTTAAGAGAGAGCTGTATATATATTTTCTTTCTGATAATTTTATTCTTACTTGTGGAATTCCATTTATTTTTAAAACTTAAAAGCTTCTTTCTCTTTAATGAAGCAAATCTTTATATTCAGAAAATAAAACAGTTAGACAAAAATTTAATTACCCAAAGAGTTATTCTTTACCAAAATACTTTAAGATTATTAGAGATCTCTCAAAAGATAGATCCATTAAAGCCAAATTATCATTTTGATTACGCTAAGGTCCTTTTAGAAGTATTTGAGGATAAGGCGATATTTGGTATTATCGGTATTTCTAAAATTAGCAGTGAGGATCAAATTTTGGAGCTTATCGAGACTCAATATAAAAAGGCGATTTTTTTAAACCCATCCAATGCAATCTATCATTTAGGTTTAGGTTATTTTTACGGACTAAGAGATGATTTAATAGCTACAGAACAGGAATTTAAGAAAGCCTCTTTATTAGATCCTAACAGTATAGATAACCATCTTTACATTACAAAATATTTTTTAAACAAAGTGGATCCAGAAAGGGCACTTTTTTATTTGAATAAAACAGAAAATATCTGTAAAGCTATATCCTATTCTTTTGATACATGTAAAGAACTGGAAACTATAAAAGAGAAGATTGTTCAATGAAAGTAATTATTGTAGGTGCAGGTCCAATCGGTTGTTATCTGGCTCAACTTTTGAAAAAGAAAAATATTTTTGATGTAAAAGTTATCGAAGAGCATTCAGAATTGGGTAGGCCTGTTCACTGTGCGGGTCTGGTAAGTAGGAATGTATTTCAGGATGCCAAAGTACATCTTAATCAAAAAGTAATTCTAAATACCATCGATGGTGCAGAGATTTTTTTTAATAAAGAAAGCTTCAAAATAAGAAAAAAAACTATTGCTTTTGTAATAAATAGAGAAAGATTCGATCAAATCTTAGGAGAGGGGTTAGATATATCTTTTAATAGCCGTTTTATTGGTCTGGAGAGGGATAGAAATAAAATTTTAATAGAGACTGATAAGGGTGAATATTTAGCAGATATATTAATTGGAGCGGATGGGGCAAATTCTATGGTAAGAAAACTTGCCTGTTTTGATGAAGATATCGAATATTTAAAAGGAGTTCAATTTCGCATAAAATATAAGATGAATAAAAATTTTGTTCAGGTTTACCTTAAGAAGCCATTCTTTGCTTGGATTATCCCGGAAAGTAAAGAAGTTTCCAGAATAGGAATAATTTCTTATAATCCATATCAGGACCTTTTAGATTTTCTAAAAGAGAAAGAAATAGATGGAACTATTTTGGAGAAATTTGCAGGTATAGTTCCCTTGGGAACTTGCCAAACTCAGAAAGATAATATATTTTTGGTAGGTGATGCTGCCTGTCAGGTAAAGCCACTTACCCAAGGAGGTATATATTACGGTATGCGTTGTGCTGAGATTTTGGCTGATTGTATAATAAAGAAAAGGTCTTCTGAATATGAAGCTAGATGGCATAGGAGGTTTGCTCGCGAGATTCAAATTGGTCTTAAGATAAGAAAGGCATACCTAAAATTAAACGATGAGGATTTAGAGAGGATATTCTATTTACTTAAAAGGAATAGATTTATTTTAGAGAAATTTGGAGATTTTGAGAATCATTCGCGAGTTTTTTCTATTTTAGCTAAATTCTTAAAGAAAAATAATCTTTTAGGAAGAATGCTTTTGAACATAATCAAAAGTACATATATATGAAAGTAATCATTCTTTCTACCGGAGTTTTTAAAAGACAGTATGGTCAGCAAAGATATGAATTAAGTTTTTTACATACATTATTTTTCTTGTATCCTGAAGTTTTTTTTAGAGTTATCCTTCTAAATGATGATGAAATTACTGCTGATTTTCACCAATTAAAGAATATAAAATTTATTACCTGCGCTAAAAAAATAAGATTATTTAGCAAAATAAAATTTATTTTATCCAGCCTATTTTACTCCTTAAAGGATAAGCCTAATTTTTTGATCTGTAGTCATATTAATCTAACAGATATAGTTTTTTTCTTACATAAACTCTTGCATGTTCCTTATATTATCCTTACCCATGGAACCGATGCTTGGAATATAAAAGGATTTTTTAAAAAGAAAGCTCTTATTTTTTCTAAAATGATCATTTCCGTAAGTAATTATACTGCATCAAAAATTATAGAACAAATTCCGCAGGTAAAAGAAAAGATCTTTATATTGAATAACTGTGTAGATACAGATAAGTTTTTCCCAAAAGAAAAACCTCTCCATTTAATAGAGAAGTATAATTTGAGCGGTTTTAATATTATGCTAACCGTTGCCAGATTCGATACCTATGATCGCGATAAGGGATGCGATAAGGTAATAATGTGTTTACCAAAAATTTTAAAAGTAATTCCTAATTTAAAATATATCTTAGTAGGAGAAGGTTCCGATATTGAGCGTATCAAAAATTTAGTTTCTGAATTAAATCTTAAAGACTATGTTATTTTAACCGGCTATATCGATGATGACATGCTTCCCGATTACTATAACCTTTCGGATTTATTCATTATGCCCTCTAAACAGGAAGGTTTTGGAAGGGTATTTTTGGAGGCTTTAGCTTGTGGAAAACCAGTTATAGCAGGGAATAAAGATGGTTCAAAAGAAGCACTTCTGGATGGTAAATTAGGAATTTTGGTTGATCCAGATAATTTAGATGAAATTATGCAAGGAATCATCTCTGTGTTTAATAAAGATATAAATAATAGGCTTTTAGATAGTCGATACTTAAGAGGTAAGGTTTTGGAGAGATTTAGTCTTGTACATTTTGAATCAGAGTTAAAAAATCTGATTTCTAATTTTTTGTCTTAAGATTTAAAGATGCTTTACTGTCAAGCTAAATTATCCCGAGCGGGATTAGGAAATCGTCTTTTCCCTTGGGCAAGATGTCGTATTTTTTCTTTTGTAAATAAAGCTCCAATGTTAACAGTATTTTGGCCACAGATAAAAATAGGTCCTTTATTAAGAAAAGAAACAGATCCTAGATTTTATCATAATATTTTTAAGAAAAATCCCAAAGATATAGGAGGTCTAAAAAAATTTTGGCTTTCTTTTTATGCTAAAAAGATAGAAGAACCTAAAGATTTTACTGTTCCTTATAATCTAAATGAAGTAAAGAATGATCTTATAGTAGTATTTAAGGGCGAGAGAGATTATTTTAATAGGTTAAATGGCTGGAATGAATTTTTATTGAAAGAGCTATATTCTATCACTGAGCCTAGATGGCTTAACGAAGCAAATAAAATAAAAACAGTTCCTATAGGTATAAATGTAAGGTTAGGTGATTTTAGAGAAGCTACCTCTAAAGAAGAATTTTTTACTTCTGGCTCATTAAGGACACCTTTAAGTTGGTTTATAAAAATTTTAAATCTTATCAGAGAAATTTTAGGTTTCTCTGCTACAGCTTTTGTGGTTTCTAATGGAACTAAAAAACAACTCTATGAACTGTTGAGGCAGAAAAATACATTTCTAGTTGAACATAAAAGTGCTATAACTAGCTTATTTATTTTAACAAAATCAAAAATTCTTATCGGTTCTGGCGGCAGTACATTCAGTGCCTGGGCATCATTTTTAGGACAGATGCCCACAGTTACCCATCCAGGACAATCTTTAGAATGGTTTAATTTGAAAAATACAAAGGGATCATTTTTAGGTACATGCGATCCAGATCGGCCATCTTCTGAATTCATATACCAGATAGAAAAATTAAAAGATACAATTAGACAATTAGATCCTTTGATCTATGAAGATAATTCTAATAGGTGAATTCTTAAAATCAAGGTTAGAGCTTTCCTATAAAGCTTCTTTTGAAAGTTTAGGATGTAGAGTTTTTAGTTTTCATACAGGGATTATTCCTTATATTTTTAAACCTCTTTGGCAATATACTATAAGTAGGAAATTATTAAGGAATTTAAATCTAATCAAACCAGACCTTGTGATGGTAATGAAGGGTTATTTTCTATCAGCACAGACAATTATTAAAATAAAAAAATTAACCAATGCTTTAATTTTTTGTTTTAACAGCGACGATCCTTTCAATATTTCCCATATCGGTTCAAGCAATAAAGACATCATTGAATGTATTCCCTATTATGATTGCTATTTTACTTTTAGTAATATCCTTGTAGAAAAGATAAAGGCAAAAGGAGCAAAAAGAGTCGAATATTTACCTTTTGGTTTTGATCATCACCTACATTTTCCAGTAAAAGTAAGTCTTAAAGAAAAAAAAATCTACGGTAACGATGTAGTCTTTGTAGGTAATTGGTCAGAGGAGCGTGAAGATTACCTAAAAGAGCTGTTAGAATTTGACTTAGGGATCTGGGGAGAGAATTACTGGAAGAAATTTTGCAAAAATAAGGAATTAAAAAAAAAGTGGCGAAAGAAAGCAGCCTATGGAATAGAACAAGCAAAAATCTTAAATTCCTCTAAAATTTCCTTAAATATATTGAGAGCTCAAAATAAAGGTTCCCATAATATGCGCACCTTTGAACTTCCTGCCTGTGGTGCCTTTGTTATTTCTGAACGCAGTCCTGAGATAGAGGAGTTCTTCAAAGAAGACAAAGAATTAGTTCTTTTTTCTTCCTCTGAGGAATTAAAAGAAAAGATAAGGTATTACTTAAAAAATGAAGAGAAAAGAAATGAGATTGCTTATAATGGTTTTAGGCGATGTATAGAAAGTGAGTATACTTATCAGGCAAGGGCAAAGAGAATTCTGGAGGTATTCGATTGTCTAAAAGATATAAAATTGCTATAGTAATCAGCCATGTTATCCAGTATATGGTTCCTCTATACCATAGGATAAATTCCCATCATTTAGTGGATTTAACTGTTTATTTCTGTTCAGATTTTGGAATGGTCCATAAAAAAGATAGAGGATTTGGAATTCCGGTAGCCTGGGATAATATAACCCTAGAAGGTCTTAAATATAAATTTTTAAAAAATTATAGTCCCTTTCCCTCTCAGGATACATTTTTTGGTCTGATTAATCCGGCTCTATTAAAGGAATTAAAAAATAATAAATTTGATGCAGTGGTTGTTTACGGTTATTATAATATTTCTTATTGGCTGGCGATTTTTAGCTGTTTCTTTAATAAAATCCCCTTAATTTTAACCGGAGAGCCTCCCACCCCTTTTAAATTAAGATTAAAAAGATTTATCATGGATAATCTAAAAAGATTGTATTTCCCTTGGCTTTTGAGTTTTAGTTCTGCTATTCTTTATATTGGTACCAAGTCAAAAGAGTTTTATCTTTCTTATAAAAGATACGTTAAAGATTTAGAAAAAAAGATGTTTTTTTGTCCTTACTCTGTGGATAATGATTACTTTTTTAAGAAATACGAATATTATAAAGATAAAAAAGATGCAATAAAAAAAGAGTTAGGATTACCTCTAAATTTACCAGTGATTTTATTTTTATCAAAACTTATAAAATGGAAAAGACCCTTACTTTTACTTAAAGCCTTTAAAGAACTAAAAAAAGAGGCGGTTCTGGTGTATGTGGGAACCGGTTATAGATTAAAAGTCCTTAAAAGATATGTCTCTAAATATAAAATAAAAAATGTCTTTTTCTTTGGATTTAAGAATTACTCTGAGATTCCTAAATTCTACAGTATTTCCGATGTATTTGTTTTACCCTCTTTGGGTGAGGCCTGGGGGCTGGTGATAAGTGAGGCGATGTGCTTTGGACTATCTATAATTACTACAGACAAAGTAAATTCTAGTTTTGATTTAGTAAGGCATAAAGAAAATGGTTATATTATTAGAAGTAATGATTCAAAGGAATTGAAAACTATTTTAGATGAATTATTAAGTGATCCTTCTAAAATGAAGATGATGGGTAGACGTTCTCAAGAGATTATCCAGAGCTGGAATTACGATACTTATATAGAAGGTTTAATTAAAGCATTAGATTTTTTAAAAAAAGTTTAAAAGATGAGTGC
>JAMWCN010000094.1 GCA_023819505.1 Candidatus Omnitrophota bacterium
AGTTATAACAAATTAGATATCCATCCTACAGAAAAATTATTAATAAAATTAATGCTTGAAGAGGAAGAGATAATAAAACGCCTGATGCAAACGGTAAGTCCTGCAGACTTTGAAGATGAGCGTACAGCTAAATTAGTATCACTTCTCTTTAACTTTATATCTGAAGGAAAAAAAATTATGGTAAATAACCTTATAAGTTATCTTGAAGATGAAAATTTAACTCAAATCGTCTGTGAGTTAAGCCTTATCCCTCAGACATCCGATGAGGAGAGACAAAAGGTAGTAGAGGATTGTATCAAGCGTCTAAAAGAGAAGAGGTTTAGAAATATTAGAGAACATCTCCAGCGCGAAATAAAATTAGCTCAGAGTTTAGGGGATGAAGAGCGTCTAAAGAAATTAACTGAAGAATTCTGTAATTTAATGAAGACTAATAAAAAACAACAGGTATAAAGATGGGACGTCTATTTAGTTCTCGTAAAGATATAGAGAGGATAATCGCTTTAGGAAAACAGAAAGGTTACCTCACCTATGATGAGGTAAACGATCTTCTTCCTGAAGATATCTCTTCGGTGGAACAGATCGATGAAATATTTGAACTTTTAGGTAACGAAGATATTCAAATTGTAGAGACTCAGAAAGAGCACGATTTAGATAAAAAACTCTCTGAGTTTTCAGGACTGAAATCTTTGGAGGAACAACTCCAGATAGAAGATAAAATTTTACCTTTAGATGATCCGGTAAAGATGTATCTTAAACAGATGGGTTCTATCTCTTTACTTTCAAGAGAGGATGAGATTACTTTAGCTAAGAAAATTGAGGAAGCAGAAGAAAAATTTAAGCAGATAGTTTTCTCTACAAAATTTGCTAAAAAAGAAGTACTTAAAGTTGCCAATGATATTTTAGAGGGAAAGCTAAATCTTGAGGATATAGTAAAGGAAGATTTTAGATCAAAGAGGAATTCTTATCTAAAGAGGATTTCTTCGCTTATCCGGAAAATAAAGAGAAAGAGATCAAAGGATGTATCCAACCTTATTATGCAGTTTAATTTTGTTACCTCAGTGGTGGAATCTATCGTGCATAAGATGGAATCTTTATTGAGGGAGTTAGAATATATAGAGCGTCAGAAGAAATTAAGTAATTTGAATAGGAAGAAAAGAAACTTGCTTTCTGCCCGTAAGATATACATCTTAAAGGAATTAGCTGAACCGTATCAAAAGTTAAAGGAAAAATTTAAACTCATCAGGATATACCAGACAAGGTTCAATCGGACAAAGAAGAAATTGGTAGAAGCAAATTTAAGGTTGGTTGTAAGTATTGCTAAAAAATATACCAACCGGGGGCTATCTTTTTTAGATCTAATCCAGGAAGGAAACATCGGTCTTATGCGAGCGGTAGAAAAATTTGAGTATCGTCGGGGATACAAATTTTCTACCTATGCTACCTGGTGGATAAGACAGGCAATTACTCGTTCTATCGCAGATCAGGCACGCACCATAAGGATCCCTGTGCATATGACTGAAACGATAAATAAGATTATCCGTATCAGTAGAACTTTTGTGCAAGAGTATGGGAGAGAACCCACTCCGGAAGAACTTGCCAAAAAGATGCGTATGCCCCAAGAGAAGATCAAAGCGATTTTAAAGATTGCTCAGGAGCCAATTTCTCTCCAGATGCCTATCGGTGATGAGGGAGATACGCATTTTGGTGATTTTATTGAAGACAAACGTACCGTTTCTCCTGCTAACGCTACTGTCTGTTCCATGCTTAAAGAGGAGATGAATAGAGCCCTCACTTCCCTTACTGATAGAGAGAGAAAAATTTTAATGCTTCGTTTTGGAATACAGGACGGTTGTCCCAGAACCCTTGAAGAAGTAGGAAATATATTTAAGGTTACCCGTGAAAGGGTCCGTCAGATTGAAGCGAAGGCTTTAAAGAAATTACGCCATCCTACACGCTCCCGGCGATTAAGAGCTTTTTTAGAGATGAGTATTGCCCATCATCGCGAATAATTTTATTTAAAGATGTTCTCCTTATTAGATAAAATAAAATGGCTTGGTCATGCAAGTTTTCTTATAGAACTAGATAAGATAATTTACTTCGATCCTTGGAAAATAAAAGAAGGCTTACCTTTAGCAGATATTATCTTTATATCACATTCTCACTACGATCACTGCTCTCCAGATGATGTTAAAAAAATAATTAAAAAAGATACCTTTATTATAACTGATAAGACTTCAGCAAAAAATTTTTTGAATTATAAATTAAAGATAGTAAAACCAACTGATACGCTCAATATAGGTGATATTAAGATAGAAGTTGTCCCTGCTTATAATATTTCAAAACCATTTCATTCCAAATCCGATGATAATTTAGGTTTTATCGTAAGTGTAATGAATACAAGAATCTATCATTGCGGAGATACAGATTTTATTCCTGAGATGAAAAATATAAAATGCGATATTCTACTAATCGCGGTCTCTGGAACTTATGTCATGAACGCTAAAGAGGCATTTAATGCTGTAGATTCAATAAGACCAAAGATAGCTATACCTATGCATTATGGAGAAATTGTAGGAACTAAAAAAGATGCTGAAGAATTCTTAAAACTCTGCAAAGACCTTCCTGTAGAGGTAAAGATCTTAGATAGATCCTAACTTTAACTTTGGACCGTTTCTCTCTACAGCTTAAGAAACGGTCTTAAATTTTTTCTTGCCAAAAATTCTATAAAATAGTATATTATATATTCTAAGGTTTTTATTATCAATTTTGACTATAAATTTGATTAGGGCCCTTAGCTCAGTGGCAGAGCAGGTGACTCATAATCACTTGGTCGGGGGTTCGAATCCCTCAGGGCCCAAGAGAAAGAAGTTTTATTTTTCTAAAAATGCTTTTTAAATAATGTGAGGGCGATTAGCTCAGTTGGTTAGAGCGCGTGCCTCACATGCACGAGGTCAGAGGTTCGAATCCTCTATCGCCCAAAATTAGATAGAACTTCTATGCAAGCTATTCAATTAAAAGAACAGATCCGTAATCTGATTGAACTGCAAAAAATTGATACCCAGATTTATGCTTTAAAAGAAGAGAAAGAACTAAGACCGAAAGAAATTGAAGAAAAAGAAAAGGAATTTGAAGAGAAGAAAAAGCAACTACAGATTTTAGATAAACAGATGCAGGATTTATTAAAAGAGAAAAAGGATAAAGAATTAGAATTAGCCTCTAAAGAGGAGAATTTAAAGAAGATGCAGGTTCAACTATACCAACTTAAAACTAATAAAGAGTACACTGCAATGCTAAAGGAGATTGAAGGGGTAAAAGCAGATATATCTTTAATTGAGGACAAAATCTTAGAGATTTTAGATAGAATAGATGCAAAGAAAATTGAGATAGAGAATGGGAAGAGAGAATTAGTTAATGAAGAGCAAAAGTTTAATACAGAAAGATCAAAAATTCAAGCCAGAATTAAAGAGATAGAAGATACACTTATAAATTTAGAAAGTCAGAGAAAGATAGCCACTTCTAAAATTGAATCTCAGATACTGGCCCAGTACGAGCGTATCCTTAAAAATAGGGAGGGATTAGCGATTGTAAAAGTAAATAACAATGCCTGTCAAGGTTGTAATATGACTGTTCCTCCTCAGGTAATTAATCTTATAAAGATGTATGAGCGAATTATAAGTTGTGAGATATGTCAACGCCTACTCTATCTTGAGGAGGACCTATAAATATAACTGCTCTGATGCGAGAACTTGAACTCTATATAGATGGAGCATCTAAAGGAAATCCAGGACCAGCAGGTATCGGAGTGGTTATCTGTAAGGATAATCAGGTGATTAAAAATTTATCTTTTTTTATCGGAAATACTACTAATAATGTCGCAGAGTACACTGCTTTAATATATGCACTTCAAGAAGCGATAATTCAAAAAGCAGATTCGGTAAAGATAAATACCGATAGTCAACTTTTATATAAACAGATAAAGAAAGAGTACAAAATTAAAGACTTAGAACTAATCGGTCTTTATAATCAAGTTCAGCATCTTTTAGGAGGTTTTAAAATTGTAGACATAAAAATTATTCCGCGTAGTCAAAATCAGGGAGCAGATAAATTAGCTAAATTAGCAATTAAAAAACACAGCTCTTTATCAAAAGCAGAATAGAAGGGGTGGTAACCACTAAAGTAAATTTAGTGGGAAGGAAAGTCCGGGCTCCAGAGGGCAAGCGTAGTGGGTAGCACCCATCCATTCAGCATAAGCTGAGTGAGGATATCCGCCACAGCTCGTGGTGGACCTGCCAATATTTTTGGTGGGAGAGCCACAGAGACGAGTACCGCATATGCGGGATGTGAAACGCGGCAATCTCTACGCGGAGCAAGGTCAGAAAGACCCTGAATATGGGGTGGCCCGCTCCAATGATAGGTGAAACCTATCTTTCAGGGAGGGTAGACCGCTAGAACTACCAAAGTGATTTGGTAGTCAAGAGTAATACCACTTAAAATACAGAACCCGGCTTACCTTCTATTCTGCACTTTAAAAATTAGGAGGAAAAGATATGTCAGGACATTCTAAATGGGCAGGTATAAAACATAAGAAAGCTTTG
>JAMWCN010000095.1 GCA_023819505.1 Candidatus Omnitrophota bacterium
AAAAAAATATAAGAGAAGATTCCAGCTTATCCATAAAGCCAATTTCAACTTTTGCATCTGAAAGGATTATCCGTTTTGCTTTTGAATATGCAATTAAGTTTAAAAGAAAAAAATTAACAGTTGTACATAAGGCAAATATTATGAAATTTACCGATGGATTGTTTTTAAATGTAGCCAGAAAAATAAGTCAGGACTACAAAGATAAAATTATATTTGAAGAGATGATTGTAGATAATATGGCAATGCAATTAGTTCAGAAACCTCAAGATTACGATGTTTTGGTTCTGCCTAACCTTTACGGTGATATCATCT
This sequence comes from Candidatus Omnitrophota bacterium, assembly GCA_023819505.1. Lineage (GTDB taxonomy): Bacteria > Omnitrophota > Gorgyraeia > Gygaellales > JAMWCP01 > JAMWCN01. The sequence goes on from JAMWCN010000095.1 coordinate 313, forward strand.
CAGATCTCTGCGCAGGTCTGGTAGGAGGATTGGGTGTAGCTCCGGGAGCGAATATCGGAGAAGGCATAGCGGTATTTGAAGCAGTTCATGGAGCAGCTCCTAAATATACGGGCCAAAATAAAGTTAATCCTACTGCCATGATTCTTTCAGGAGTGATGATGTTAAGGTATTTGGGAGAAAATAAATGTGCTGAGCGTTTAGAAAAGGCGATAGAGGAGGTATTAGCTGAAGGAAGGTTTGTAACTTACGATCTAAAACCAACTCGAGACGATCCTACTGCGGTAGGAACAAGTCAGATGGCAGATGCGATTATTTCAAGGTTAAAGTAATTATGAAACTTTCTATAATTGGTTCGGGTAATGTGGGTGGATTAACTGCGATGAGAATTTTAGGTTATGGTTTCTCTAAAATTATTTTGTTAGATATCCAAAAAAATTTAGCGGAAGCAAAAGCTTTAGATTTAGAAGATAGCGGTTCCGTATATAAATATAATTATGATATAGAAGCTACCTCTGATATACAGAGGATAGAATCTTCACAGTTAATCATAATTACTGCTGGATTTAGCCGTAAACCACAAATGACCAGAGAAGAGCTTTTAGAGAAGAATGCTAAAATCATAAAGGATTTAGTCTATCCTATTAAAAAACTATGTTCTGAACCAATAGTAATTGTAGTAAGTAATCCAGTGGATATATTAACTTACTTATTTATAAAAGAGAGCGGCTTTTCTTCCAAAAGAGTTTTTGGGATAGGACCAAATTTAGATAGTGCCCGTTTTGCAAATCTTATCCATAAAGAATTAAATATATCTCCTTCTGAGATTGAAGCAATGGTTATTGGTTCTCACGGGGAGGGTATGATTCCTTTACCTCGTTTTACTTTTATAAAAGGAGTCCCTCTGAATAAATTTTTAGATGAAGAGAGGATAAAACAGATAATAGATGATACTATTAAAAGGGGTTCTCGTATCGTATCACTCTTCGGTTCAGGTAGTGCTTATTTTGGACCATCTGCAGCTATAGAACAAGTAGTAAAATCTATTCTAAAAGATGAAAAGCATATCTTGGGATTATCTGCTTATTTAAGCGGGGAGTACGGCTTTAGAGACTTATGTATAGGTGTTCCCTGTGTATTGGGTAAGAATGGAATAGAAAAGATAATAGAATTAGAGTTAAATTCTGAAGAAAAGGAAAAATTTTTAAAAAGTGTAGATTCTATAAATAAACAAAAAAATTTGCTTAAGGAATATGCCCTCCTTTGATCTAATTGTAATTGGAGCAGGTTGGGCAGGTATCAATGCTTCTCTAAGAGCAGCGAAATTAGGATTAAAAGTAGCTTTGATCGAAAGGGACCTGTTAGGAGGAGTCTGTTTAAATTTAGGTTGTATCCCTACCAAAGCTCTTATCCATTCAGCAAAGATATATCTATCCTGTTTAAAGTCTCCTCAATTTGGAATAAATTTAGAAAATATAAAAGTTGACTTTAAAGCTATCCAGCAGAGAAAAAACACCGTAATAGATAGGTTATATAAGGGCATTGAATTTTTAATTAAGAGCAGAGCCAATATTACTTACATAAAAGGAAATGCAAGATTAATTTCTCCTCAGGAAGTATCATTAGATGGAAAGAATCTAAAAGCAAATTATATTATACTTGCTACTGGTTCAAAGCCTCAAGATTTACCATTTTTAAAATTTGATGGCAGAAGGATACTTTCTAGTGATGATGTATTAAGATTAGATTATATTCCAAAATCAATCCTTATTGTGGGTGGTGGAGTAATTGGTTGTGAATTTGCTTCTTTATTTAATATGTTAAAAGCAGAAGTAACTATAGTTGAGATTTTAGAACGGATTTTACCACAAGAGGATATTGAAGTATCTAAAAAATTAGAAACAGTTTTTAAAAAGAGGGGTATAAAAATTTATACTTCTACAGATATAAGAAATATAGATGTTAATGATTATCAGATTATTCTGGTCTGTATAGGAAGAAAACCTGATACCAGTGGTCTTGGTTTAGAGGAGTTAGGTATAAATTTAGATAGATCCAGGGTTATTACTGATGAGTATTTGAAAACAAATATTCCTAATATATATGCTATTGGAGATTGCACTAATAAACTGATGTTAGCATACCTTGCTTCTCATCAAGGGCACTTAGTAGTAGATAACATTTTATTTCCTGAAAGGAAGTTAAAGATTTACGAAGAGAATGTCCCTAGCTGTATTTTTACTTATCCCGAAGTATCAAGGGTTGGTTTAACTGAACAGAAGGCAAAAGAATTAAAACTTGATATAAGAATAGATAGATTTGATTTTTTGGGTTTAGGTATGGCACATATTATGGGAGAAACTGATGGTTTTATAAAAATAATCTCTGATAGAAAAGATGGTCTTATCTTAGGTGCCTCCATATTAGGTGGAGTAGCTACTGAGATGATTGGAATACTTACTTTAGCTATCCAGAATAAACTTAAGATAAAAGATTTAGAGTCCACGATTTTTGCTCATCCTAGTTTTTCTGAGTCGATTCTGGAGGCATTAAGATAAATAATGGAGCTAAATCTTTCAAGATGTAGATTCTTTGATTTAGGTTTAATTGATTATCCTACCGCCTATAATTTTCAAAAAGAAATTTTTTTAAAAGTAAATAATGGCCAGCTATACTCTTCAGTAATCTTCTGTGAGCATTATCCGGTAATAACCGTAGGAAGATCAGCAAAAAGAGAAATCAGTTTCTTTATAAAAGAAGAGGAGATAAAAAATAGAGATATACCCATTTATTTTGTAGAGCGGGGAGGAAGTCTTACTTACCATGGTCCGGGGCAATTGGTAATTTATTTCATTTTTAATTTAGTTTATTTTAATAAGGATATTCATTATTTTTTAAGGTGGCTTGAGGATTTAGGTATAGAATTTTTAAGAGGATTTAAAATTTCTGCCATTCGTTATCCGGGATATACAGGTGTATGGATTAATTCGAAAAAGATAGTCTCTATTGGGATAGCTATAAAGAATTGGATAAGCTTTCATGGTATAAGTATAAATATAAAAAATTCTATTTTAGAAAATTTTAAGTTAATTAAACCTTGTGGTATGGATATAACTATGACCTCTTTGGAGGAGATTTTAAAAAAAGAGTTATCTTTCATTGAAGTGAAAGAAAAATTTTTATCTTTTCTTAAAAATAAGAGGAGGTAAAAGGTATGGTTAAAGTAGTTATACCCGAATTGGGGGAAGGAATTGATAAAGCAACTATTTCCTACTGGTTCTATAAAGAAGGCGATAAAGTAAATAAGGGAGAAGATTTAGTAGAGGTAGTTACTGATAAAGCTACATTTAATCTACCATCTCCTTCCACAGGAATACTTTCCCAGATCATTTCTAAAGAGGGTCAAACTGTAAATATTGGCGAAGTTATTGCTCTTATTGAAGAAATTTAAAATAATAATACTTGACAATCTTAAATTATTTTTATATATATAAAATTGTGTTTAATTTTTTAAAAAGGCGATGGTATGAAAAAGGATAAAAAATATAAAGAGATTATGACTGCTAAGGAATTGGCAGATTACCTTAAACTCCATCCCTTTACTATCCATAAGTATGCCCGCGAAGGAAAAATTCCTGCTTTTAAAATTGGGGCAGATTGGAGATTTCACCGTCGTTATATTGAGCAGTGGATACGCCAAAAGATAAACTACAATATCACTAAAAAGAAAAAAATATTTTAATATGCAAAGGAGAATTCTTCTGTTATATATCTCTGAGATTTCAGGACATCATAGTGCAACATTAGCTATTGAGAAAGCTCTGAAATTATTAGATAAAGATATTATAACTCTTAACTTAAATGGTTTTAACTATACCAATCCTACTTCTGAGAAATTAGTTAATTATCTTTATATGGGAGTTATAAAAAAACTACCTTGGATATGGGATTATTTATACGATAATATTGAGGTAAAAAAAAGAATAGATACTTTTAAGAATTTTATACATAAGATTAATCGGCCAAAATTAAAAATTCTTTTTGATAGTTTTTTGCCTCAAGTAATAATCTGTTCTCAAGCTTACCCTTGTGGGATGGTAGCAGATTATAAAAGATACTATAGAGAAAACTTTAAATTGATAGCAGTACTTACCGATTACATACCTCATTCTTACTGGATATATGATACTATAGATTACTACATTG
>JAMWCN010000011.1 GCA_023819505.1 Candidatus Omnitrophota bacterium
TTCCCCTTCTGGCAGAAATTCCTTTTAAAAAAGAATTCCTCTTAGCCAGCGAAGAGGCAAAGAGTCTTTTAGAGATAGAAATACCCAAAGATATAAAAGAGATATTTGAAAGGATATTAGAAAAGATTACCAGATATGCCTGAGATCTTTAAAATTAGATTTAAGGAGAGCATTATAAGAACCCCTACTGTGGAGAGTTTTCGCTTTATCCCAGAAAAAAAGATTAATTTTATCCCGGGTCAGTTTTTACAGGTAATTTTTGATAAAGATAATTTAAATAACCGAGAACTAAATAAATTTCTTTCCTTTTCTTCTTCTCCGACTAAAGATTACATTGAGGTAACCAAACGCATCAGTGAAAGCAAGTTTTCTCAAAGATTAAAAGATTTAAAGCCAGATGATGAGATTTTTATAAAAGGACCTTTAGGGAGTTGTGTCTTTGATGAAAGTTATAAAAGGATTGGTTTTTTAATCGGTGGGATTGGAATTACACCGGTCGTCTCTATCCTGGAGTATATTGATGACAGAAGAATATCTACAGATGTTCTTTTATTTTATTCTAATCGCACAGATTCAGAGACTGCTTTTAAAAATGAATTGGATAAAATATCTTTTAGTAATCCTAAAGTAAAAATTATTTATCTAGTTACCGACTGCCTATCTTTAGATAAAAATTGTATATTCTCTCGTTTAGATAAAGAGTTTTTAAAAAATTATATAGAAGACCTGAAAAAGAGAATTATTTATATCTTTGGTCCACCCAAGATGGTGGAGGCAGTAAAAGAAATCTGCCTTGAATTAGGGATGATTAAAGAAAATATTAAAGTTGAGTCATTTATGGGTTATTAGATGAAACAATTAATTCGCAGTCCATTAGAGGAAAGACTTAAAAATTGGCACGGCGAAGACTGGCATACTACCAAAGGAAGGATTATCCGTGATATAATTTATGCAATTGATACAGGTTTAATTACAACTGTTTCTTTTTTGGCAGGTGTATCTGTTTCTTGGGTTGAACGCAACAAGGTAATTCTGGCAGGTTTAATTCAGATTACTGCAGGGGCTTTAGCAATATTTTTTGGTTCTTACATCTCTACCAAAGCCCAGAAACATTTTTTTGAAGATCAGATTGCACGAGAAAAAAGAGAGATTGAGGAGTTGCCAGAAAAAGAAAAACAGGAGATCAGAGATATCTTTTCGGAATTGGGTTTTAATAGAGAAGAACAGGAGATAGCCGTAAAGAATATAAGTAATAATAAAGAGAGATGGCTTAAATTTATGGTTCAGGAAGAGATCGGTATCAGCCCTGGTTTAATTGATAATCCTTTTGAGATCGGCTTTATCTCTGCAGGTTCATTTTTGATTGGTGCATTTCCTGCCATATTGCCATTTTTTCTCTTTGAGGATACTAAAATAGATCTTATCCTTTCGGCGATATTGGTTTCATTCTTTCTTTTTGTTTTGGGTATTTTTAAATCGCGTATTACTAAAATTCATTGGTTAAAAAGCGCATTGGAGACATTGCTTATCGGTGGGATATCCTGTAGTGCAGGATTCTTTTTAGGTAGGATTGCGGAGACTTATTTTAAATGAAAAAAATTACCAGCCAATCTATTATGATTTGGTTTCTTCCGTTTATCCTTGTTGGAGGACTGTTCAATTCGGTTTTAGGTTATATGGTACTTTTGATGATGATATTTTTTCTTGTGCTTTCCTATTTTAAAGGTAGATTCTGGTGCAGTTTCCTATGTCCTCGGGGTGCATTTTTGGATTTAGTTTTAAGCAGGTTTAGTTTTAAAAGAAAGATTCCTAAAATTTTTTATATTTCAAAGGTAAGATGGACTGTATTTTTTATTTTTATAGGTTTTTTTATTTTACAGTTCATAATTTCTCCAAAAAACATAAATGCAATTGGTTTTATCTTTGTAAGGATGTGTCTAATTACTACGCTTTTTTCTATATTACTGGGAGTGCCTATCCATCAGAGAACCTGGTGTCTGATCTGTCCGATGGGAACATTACAGGAAAAGATCGGAGGTTTTAATAAAAATAAGGAGGAAAGATGATTCCACAAGAGATCAGAAAGGACATATTCTGGGTGGGCGCAATTGATTGGAATGTAAAAAACTTTCATGGACATACCTATACCACTCAGCGAGGAACTACCTATAATGCCTACTTAATTTTAGATGAAAAGGTTGCTTTGGTAGATACAGTTTATGGACCGTTTGCCGATGAGATGATTGAAAAAATAAAACAGGTTATTTCTCTTGAAAAGATAGACTATATTATTGCCAATCATGTGGAGATAGATCATTCAGGATCTTTACCTCAAATTTTAAAATTATGTCCTAAGGCAAAGGTCTTAGGAACTCAGAAATGTAAGGAAGGTCTCTTTAGGAATTTTTATATAGATATGGATTTTAGAGTAGTAAAGACAGCTGATAAGCTTAATCTAGGAAAAAGAAATCTCACCTTTATTGAGGCGCCGATGATCCACTGGCCGGATAGTATGTTTACCTATTGTCCCCAAGAAAAACTACTTCTTCCCAACGATGCTTTTGGCCAACATTATGCCACATCACAAAGATTTGATGATGAGGTAAAGCAAGATGAACTTATGGATGAGGCAAAAAAATACTATGCTAATATCTTATGGCCATTAAGCACAATAATCTTAAAAAAGATAGAGGAGATTCAAAAGATGGGTATTCCGATAGAGATGATTGCTCCTTCCCATGGAGTTATCTGGCGTAAGGATCCGATGAAGATAATCAATGCTTATGTATCCTGGGCAAAGAATGAAACAGAACCAAAGGTAGTTGTAGTTTATGAAACGATGTGGGGCTCAACCGAAAAGATGGCTCAGACGATTGTTGAAGGTATAATTGATTCGGGGTTAGAGGTAAGACTTTTTGATGTTACGCGCTCTGACCGCACAGAAATTATCAAAGAGATGTTAGATGCTAAAGGTTTTGTTTTTGGTTCTTCTACCCATGATAACGATATGCTTCCTACCATCGCCGGGTTTTTAGAGTTTCTAAAAGGACTGAAACCAAAAAATAGAGTTGCTTGCATTTTTGGTTCATATGGTTGGGCAGGTGGAGCAATAAAAAATATTGAAAATATTCTTAAAGATACAGGGATTGAGATAGTTCAATCTTCTTTGTCTATTCAATATGCTCCAGATGAAAATGATTTAAAAGCCTGTTATGAATTTGGGAAAGATTTTGCTTTAAAATTGTTAAAATAGAAAGGAGGATTAATGAATAAATTTTTTGAACCTTCAGAGATTCTGGAGTTTGCTATTAGAATTGAAGAAAATGGTGAAGATTTCTATCGCAAGGTTGCCAAGAGATTCAAGTCAAAGGAGATAAAAGATACCTTTAATTATTTAGCAGATGAAGAGGTAAAACACAAAAAAATCTTTGAGAATATGCTCTCTAAAATTGAAGATTACCAACCCCCTCAGAGTTATCCTGAAGAGTATTTTTTATATCTAAGGGCCTATGCCAATGAGCATATCTTTACTGAAGATAAACAATCCGAGGTTATGGCAAAAAATATTAAAAATATAAAAGAGGCAATTGATTTTGCTTTAAGAATAGAACTTGATTCCATACTTTATTATTTAGAGGCAAAGAATTTAGTTTCAAAAGGTCAGATGGATATCTTAAATAAAGTTATAGATGAGGAGCATCGCCATTACCTTAAACTTTCTGAGATGAAGAAAAATTTATAAAAAAGGAGAGATTATGGATAAATACCGCTGTACAGTCTGTGGTTATATCTATGATCCAAAAATAGGAGACCCTGATAATGGGATTGTGTCAGGAACTAAATTTGAAGATTTACCTGAAGATTGGGTCTGTCCTGAATGTGGAGTAGGAAAGGATATGTTTGAGAGGATTTAAGAATATGGGTTATGAAGTAGCTTTAGAAAAGGCCTGGTCAGAGTTAGAGAATTTGACAGATAAGAAAAGATTTGCTATTAAGATGCTTACTGATGAATATGAGATTGACCTGGAAGAGAGAAGGATTTTATCTTTAAGTTGTAATGCCCAACCCAAGGAGTATATCCGGATAATTTTATTACATTATTTAATTAAAAGATTAAAATTAAAAGCCTTACCTCAGCCTTCAGGTGAGTAGTTCTTACAGAGATGGTTGCGCATCTCATATAATTAAAATGAGGTGGTGTATGCATAGGATGACCCAGCAGAATCTTTTAAATGCCTTTAGTGGCGAATCTCAGGCATATATGAGGTATCTTATTTTTTTCTGAGATTGCAGAAAAAGATGTTTAAGCACTTTTAATATCGAATATAATATAAGTAAAGAAAGGAGGTGGATAAGATGGTTAGAAAGTGCAGAACAAAGAAGGCACAAGTTAAAAAACCCAAGTATGTCTGCGAAACCTGTGGTTTGGTTATCAGTGTAGATGAGACCTGTGGATGTGTGCAGAGCTGTGATATTATCTGCTGTGGTCAGCAGATGAAAGAAAAAAAATAGATCAAAAGAGGTTAGGATAAAAAGGAGGTTTTTTATGGGAAAGCAAGCAAGAAAGATTGTTTCTGTTGATTTAAAAGATTTACTTCAAGATTTAAATAAGGCTTACTGCGATGAATGGCTTGCCTATTATGCCTATTGGTATATGGCAAAAACAGTTACTGGAAAAGGTTATGAAGATATAGGTGAGTTTTTAGAAAAGATTGCTAAGGATGAGCTAGAGCATGCTGGAGAGCTGGCAGAAAGGATTTTAGAACTGGGTGGGCTACCTTTGGATAATCCTATAGAGTTAGAAAAAAATGCCAATGCTCCTTATCCTAAACCACCCAAAGCAACTTCTGATTACAATAAAATAATTAAGACTGTTTTAGGGGCAGAGGCAGGAGCAATTGATGTTTACAACAAAATTGCACAGAAAACCCAAGGTAAGGATCATGCCACTTATCAACTTATCTGCCATATTTTGGATGAGGAGATAAAACATGAGGAGATGTTTGAAAATTTATTAGAGTAATTAGAAAGGAGAGAAAATGAATCTTTATGTATGCGGTAAATGCGGTTATATTGCCTTTGAGGTTATTCCTGAGGCTTGTCCTGTATGTGGTGCAAAGAAAGAGGCGTTTGAACAGGACAATAGTGCAATCAAGAGTCCAGTTGATCCTAATAACTTAAGTGAACTAGAAAAAAAGCATATTCCTGTTATAAAGATAGAGCGTAAATGTGGTCTGATTGACTCAGGTTGTTTAGATGTAAATATAAAAATCGGTGAAATTATTCATCCCATGCAGAGTCAACACTTTATTATGTATATAGATGTGTATCTAGATAAGAACTTTATTTCCCGATACCATTTGACAGCTGAGAAACTCAATCCTGCTTTAGGGATACATCTAAAGGTAAAGGAAGGAAAACTACTTGTTTTGGAAAATTGTAATCTTCATGGCCGCTGGATAACTGAAAAAGATATCTGATGCAGATACCTAAAAAGGTAGTTGATTTTTTAGAATCCCGCACGTTTGTAATCGTTTCTACCTTAGATAAATCAGGTTCAATTCATAATTCCTGTAAAGGGATTGTGGGAATTGATAAAAAGGGTGTAATTTATCTTTTGGATCTTTATCAGGCACATACCTATAGAAATCTTAAAAGTCATCCTTACATCAGTATTACCGCAGTGGATGAACATAGATTTGAAGGCTATTGTTTAAAAGGTAAAGTAGAGCTTTTAAAAGAAGATTTAATAGAGCCAGAGATTATAAGACTTTGGGATAAAAATATTATCAGAAGGATAACTCAGCGCATCATTAAAAATCTAAAAGAAGAAAAAAGTCATGTCGGACATCCAGAGGCAACTTTTCCCCAGCCTAGATATCTGATTAAAATGGAGGTAGAAAGGATAGTTGACCTCGCCGGTAAAAAGCAAAGGAGGTAAAATTGAATAAGAAAGTAAAAATTTATTCTACACCAACTTGTCCTTGGTGTCAGAGGGCAAAACAATTTTTAAAGGAGAATAATATTGAGTTTGAAGAATTTGATGTATCTAAAGATCAAGAAAAGGCAGAGGAGATGATCAGAATTTCCGGGCAGATGGGAGTTCCGGTTTTAGATATCGAGGGCGAGATCGTTGTAGGTTTTGATAGAGAAAGAATAAAAGAACTTTTAGGATTATGAAAATATACGATTTAATCATTATTGGCGCCGGACCCAGTGGGATCACTGCTTCAGTATATGCTGCCAGAAAAAAGATGGATTTTCTGGTAATTACCAAGGATATCGGAGGCCAAGCTGCTTTAAGTGGAGAGGTAGAAAATTATACCGGTTATCAATTTATAAGCGGTCCGGAACTGGTAGCTAAATTTGAGGAACATCTAAGAAAATTTGGTATTTCTATAAAAGAGAATGAAGAGGTTTTAGAAGTAAAAAAAGAAAATAATTTAGTTTTGGTTAAAACCAAAAAAGATATCTATACTGCCAAAACCACAATTATTGCCTCAGGTAAACGCTCAAAAGAATTAGGTATCCCCGGAGAAAAAGAATTTAAAAATAGAGGACTTACCTACTGTGCTACCTGTGATGCGCCTTTATTTAGTGAAAAAACTGTGGCAGTTATAGGAGGAGGAAATTCTGCTTTGGATGCAGTTTTACAACTGATGAAAATTGCTAAAGAAATATATCTTATAAATATAACTTCTGTTTTAGGTGGAGACCAGATTATGCGGGAAAAAGTTGAAAGAAGTAAAATTGTTAAAATATTAAATAACACTCAAGTGTTAGAAATTATGGGGGATAAATTTGTTACAGGGATAAAGGTAAGGATAGAAAATAAAGAGGAAGAAGAAGTTCTGGCAGTGCAGGGGGTATTTGTAGAAATTGGTTTAATCCCTAACTCAGAATTTGCTAAAGACATAGAAAAAAATCAACTGGGAGAAATTAAAGTTAACTGCAAAAATGAGACTAATATCCCAGGAATTTTTGCTGCAGGAGATGTAACAGATGTTTTAGAAAAACAGATAATTGTTGCCTGCGGAGAGGGAGCAAAAGCAGCTTTATCTGCATTTAGATTTCTTTCTCGACATTAAACAATTTATGATTAAAGCAGTAGCTTTAATCTCTGGAGGTATAGATAGTATTTTAGCCTGTAAGCTCATATTGAAGCAAGGGATAGAGGTAGAAGGCATAAATTTTATAACTTTATTTTCTGATAACAATTCTTCCATAATTTCATCTTTAGAGAATAGTTTGGGGATAAAGATAAATATATTTGAGGTCAGTAAAGATTTCTTAGATATAGTTAAACATCCTAAATATGGCTATGGTTCAGGAGTTAATCCCTGTTTAGATTGTCGAATATTTATGCTTAAAAAGGCAAAGAAGTTTATGCAAGAGATAGGTGCTTCATTTTTGATTACAGGTGAGGTTTTAGGTGAGAGGCCATTCTCTCAAAGAAAGGACTGTTTTAAAATTGTAGAAAGAGAAGTTGGTCTAGAAGGTTTAATCTTAAGGCCACTTTCAGCAAAGTTTTTAGAACCCACTCTTGTTGAGAGAAAAGGATGGGTTAATAGGGAAGAACTTTTCTCTATAAAAGGTCGTTCTCGGAAACCTCAACTTAAATTAGCAGAATTAATCGGGATTAAAGATTTTCTTCAACCAGCAGGAGGTTGTCTTTTAACCGATCCTTGTTTCTCTAAAAGGATGCGCGATTTGATGAAGTATAAACCAGAATTCAGCCTAAATGATATTGAGCTTTTAAAATTGGGAAGACACTTTAGATTCAGTCCAGAAGCAAAATTAATTGTGGGAAGAAATAAATTAGAGAATGATAAATTATTAGAATTGGCTCAAAAAAGGGATTTCATCTTTAAGCCAGAACAGGTAAAAGGGCCCATTGCTTTGGGTAGAGAAGATTTTGATAAAGATATTATTTTTTTAGCTTCTCAAATTGTAGCATATTACTGCGATAAAAAAGAGGGACCTATCCTGATATCTATCCAGATTTTTCTTGAAGGTAAAGAAGAGTTGATTTCAGTTTTTCCTGCTTCAAAAGATACCATTGATAAACTAAGAATATAATATGGGCTTAATAAAAGAAAATGTGAAAGATTTACTTATGCAATTACCTAAAGATGTAAATTTAGTCTGTGCAGTAAAATCAAGAAGATTAAAAGAAATTTTGGAAGCGATAGAAGCAGGGGTAAAAATTATAGGAGAAAATTACATCCAGGAGGCAGAGGAGCATTTCAAAGTAATTGGTAATAGGGTAAAGTGGCATTTAATTGGACACCTACAGTTAAATAAAGTAAAAAAAGCGATCAGAATATTTGATATGATTGAAACTTTAGATTCTTTAAAATTAGCAGAGGAGCTAAATAGACGTTGTAAAGAGATGGGGAAAATAATATCTGTTTTAATAGAGGTAAATTCAGCAGAAGAGCCTCAAAAATTCGGAATTTTACCAAAAAATTTGATCAGTTTTATAAAAGAGCTCTCTTATTTAGAGAATATAAAAGTTCAAGGACTTATGACGATGGGACCGAATCTTAAAGATCCTGAAAGGATCCGCCCTTACTTCAAATTGACAAGAGAATTATTTGAAAGTATTAAAAATCTTAATTTAAATAATATAGAGATGAAGTATCTTTCGATGGGGATGTCTGATTCATATCTAGTTGCTATTTCTGAAGGAGCTAATATAATAAGGATAGGAACAAAGATCTTTGAAAGGAGGTAAATAATCACTATGAGAGAATGTAAGATTAAAGAAAATTTAGAAATGTGCAGTTGTACCTATGAGCCTTGTAGCCGTAAAGGGATATGTTGTGAATGCTTAAGGTACCATCTATCTAAGAGGCAGGTTCCTGCTTGTTTCTTCCCTGCTGAAATTGAGAGAACATACGATCGTAGTATAGATAATTTTATAAAAGTTTATTCTAAAAAATAAAAGGAGAACTTATGAAAGAGAAGATAGAGTTAGTTATTAATAAAATAAGACCAATTTTACAAGCAGACGGAGGAGATGTTGAATTATTAGAAGTATCTCCTGATGGAATAGTAAAGGTAAGACTCACAGGTGTCTGTAAAACTTGTCCGATGGCAACCATGACTTTGAAGATGGGCATAGAAAGAATGATAAAACAAGAGGTTCCTGAGGTAAAAGAGGTAGTTGCTATAGATGAAAGATTTAAAAATTAAACTTAAAAATTTTCTTGATAAATTTTTATTTTCTTTTATACTCTACTATATTAATAGAAATTGTAGAATATAAATGATTATTTTAAAAAAGCAATTTTAGAAAAGATAATTTCACATAGTAAAAAAGAATTTCCCCGTGAGGCTTGTGGAATATTGGCAGGTAAGAATAAAGAAGTAAAGAGGGTTTATAAGGTAACTAATATAGAAAAAAATCCTTATTTATTTTTTATGGATCCAAAAGAACAACTAAAAATTATGAACCAGATAAATACTTCAGGATTAAAGATCTTAGGGATTTATCATTCTCATACAGATGGTTCTGTTTATCCTTCAACACGTGATATAGAGTTAGCTTTTTATCCAAAGGTTTCTTATTTAATTGTTTCTTTAAAAGATAATCTACAGATTAAGTCTTTTAAGATTAAAGAAGGGAGATTTAAGGAAGAAAGGATAAGGATTATATAAAAAGAGGAAGGAAATTATGCCATTTTCAGATAGAATTGCCAATAATATTTTAGAATTGATTGGACAGACTCCTATAGTAAGATTGAATAAAATTGTTGAACAGGGCTCTGCAGATATTTTGGCAAAGATGGAAAATTTCAATCCTGGTAGAAGTGTAAAAGACAGGATCTGTCTTTCCATGATTGAGGAGGCAGAGAAAAAAGGTTTACTTAAAAAAGGCTCAACAATTATTGAGCCAACTTCAGGAAATACTGGAATTGGTTTAGCTATGGTTTCTGCAGTAAAAGGTTATCGTTGTATTTTAACTATGCCTGAGACGATGAGTCTGGAGAGAATCTATATTTTAAAAGCTTACGGAGCAGAGGTAATTTTGACTCCTGGGATCGAGGGTATGCAAGGAGCAATTAAAAAAGCAGAAGAGCTCCTTAAAAAAATTCCCAACAGCTTTATGCCCCAGCAGTTTAAAAATCCTGCCAATTTCCAGATACAGGGGAGAGGTATTTTTCTGTAGTGGGATATTTTTAAAACTTAAAATATATGGAAAAATTTATTTTTTTCTTATGGTATTATCTTAGAGGAATAATTCCAGCTTTAATTTTTGGATTTTTCTTGAGTGGTTTAATCTATGAATTCGTTCCTGTCAAATGGGTAGAAAAAAATTTAGGTAGAGAAAACTTACAATCAATTTTTTATGCTACTATTGTAGGAACAATTCTACCTATCTGCTGTTGGGGGTCTTTACCTATTGCGGTAAGTTTTTATAAAAAAGGCTCAAAGTTAGGACCGATACTGGCATTTTTGATCGCAACTCCTGCTACATCTGTAAGTGCACTTTTAGTTACCTATAAACTTTTAGGGTTAAAATTTACTGTTTTTATATTTTTTGCCGTAATCTTGATGGGGATGATTATGGGGATCATCGGTAACAGAATTTCTTTTAAACCAAAAGAGCATACCTTTGAATACTGTTCTGAATGTGGTATGGTAACTATCCATACTCATAAAAAAAATTTTTTTAAAAGGATAAACTCGATCCTGAAATTTTCTTTTTTAGATATGCCTAAGGAGATCGGTTTAGAGACATTTTTAGGGATTGTTTTAGCAGCAATTGTAGCGTCTTTTATTCCCATAGGATTATGGATTAAGAAAAATTTAGTAGGAGCTTTCGGTTACCTTTTTGCAATTGTTTTTGGTCTGTTAGTATATATCTGCTCAACTGGAACTGTTCCTTTAGTCGATGCTTTTATAAAACAGGGACTAAATTTAGGTGCAGGTATGACACTTTTATTAGTGGGACCGATTACCAGTTATGGGACAATTTTAGTTTTAAAAAAAGAATTTGGATTAAAGGTGCTTTTGATCTATTTAGGTTTTATATCCATAAGTTCTCTGATTCTGGGTTATGTATTCTCTTTAATTTAAATTTATTGATAATTTTTTTAATTTATGTTATAAGTTATGCGTATAACTTATAAAGGTGATTACGCCTTAAAGACAATTTTAAAACTATCTATAAATTATGGCAAAGTATTAAGTATCCATAAATTAGCTAAAGATTTGGATATTCCGGTGAAGTTTTTAGAGCAGATACTTTTGGAATTAAAGAGAGTAGGATTTGTGAAAAGCAGACGCGGTAAAGTAGGAGGATATTTTTTAGCAAGGCATCCCTCAAAGATAATGTTAGGAGAGATAATTAGGTTTGTTGATGGACCGATTGAACCGATCGCTTGTATAAATGATAATTATAGAGGTTGCAATGATATGTATAGATGTATATTTAGAGATTTATGGAAAAAAATAACAGAGCAGACCTCTAAGATTGTAGATAACATTAGTTTTGAAGATTTAAGAAGAAGGTTTACAGATAAGAAATTTTTAGCTTATACTATTTAAAAATGAAGAAAGAAAATCTTACAAATTTAGAATTACAGCGTTATAGTAGACAGATGCTTCTTGATGGTTGGGGCTATAAAGCACAGAGGAAGCTAAAAAATTCTTGTGTTTTCATTGCAGGTGCAGGCGGTCTGGGCAGTCCCGTAGCGATATATTTAGCAGTTGCAGGGATTGGAAGACTGCGTATCTGTGATTACGATACATTAGAAATTTCAAATCTTAACCGTCAAATCCTTCATACCCATACCCGTATAGGAAAATATAAAGCATTAAGTGCAAAGGTATCTTTAAAGAAGATAAATCCACATGTAAAAGTAGAGGCTTTTTATAAAAAGATTGATGAGAAAAATATTACCAGTTTAGTAGGTGATGCCTCTATAATTGTTGATTGTATGGATAACTTTTCTACCCGCTATCTCTTAAATGAATTTGCTTTAAAGAAAAGGTTAGTCTTAATCCATGGAAGTGTCTGGGGTCTTGAGGGAAGAATTACTACTATAAATTTTCCAAAGACTATCTGTCTACGCTGTATATTCCCCGAGGAGCCTCCAACAGAGACTTTTCCTGTAGTGGGAGTTACCCCTGGTGTTATTGGTTGTTTGCAGGCAACTGAGGTTATAAAATATTTAACTGGAATTGGTAAAAATCTTTACAACGAAATCCTTATCTTTGATGGTAAGCAGATGGATTTTTATAAATTAAGACTTAAACCGGATCCAAATTGTTCTACCTGTAGCAAATATAGATAAGAGAGGTTAAAATGAGTTATGTAAAAGGTTTAATTTGTAAAGAATGTAGGCGCTCCTACCCAAAACGACCTCTGTATGTCTGCGAGTATTGCTTTGGCCCTTTAGAAGTAGAATATGATTATGGAAGGATAAAAAGAATCCTTACTAAAAAAGAGATTATAAAAAGATCTAAAAATATGTGGAGGTATTGGGAATTATTACCTATAGATAAATATCCTATCGTTGGTCTTTATACTGGTTTTACTCCCCTGTTTCGTGCTAAGAATTTAGAGAAAGCTTTAGGAGTAAGAGAACTTTATATAAAAGATGATTCTGTTAATCATCCCACCCTTTCTTTTAAAGACAGGGTCGTTGCTGTAGCTTTATCAAAAGCAAAAGAATTCGGTTTTGATACAGTCGCCTGTGCCTCAACTGGAAATTTAGCTAATTCTACTGCTTCCCAGGCAGCAGAAGCAAAATTTAGATGTTTTATCTTTATACCTGCAGATTTGGAATTAAGTAAGATTGTGGGGACTCTTATATATAATCCTATTTTGGTAGCAGTAGAAGGAAACTATGATCAGGTAAATAGGCTCTGTTCTGAGATTGCTACAAAATACAAGTGGGCTTTTGTAAATATAAATATAAGACCTTACTATGCAGAAGGATCTAAAACTTTCGCTTATGAGATTGTAGAACAACTCCAATGGCACGCTCCTAAACATATAGTTGTTCCTTGTGCAGGAGGTTCTTTAATTACAAAAATCTGGAAAGGTTTAAAAGAATTTTATAAACTGGGTTTAATTGATAAATTGGATACTAAGATCTATGCTGCTCAAGCCCAAGGATGTGCTCCCATTGTAAATGCAGTTAAAGAAAACTCCGAAATTATAAAACCAGTAAAACCAAATACGATTGCAAAATCCTTAGCTATTGGAAATCCTGCAGATGGTGTCTATGCAGTATCTACAGTAAGAGAATCCGGTGGGTGGGCTGAGAGTGCCTCGGATGAAGAAATTGTAGAGGCAATAAAACTTTTAGCCCAAACTGAAGGTATATTTACCGAGACTGCAGGGGGGGTTACTTTAGGTGTAGCTAAGAAGTTAATAAAGAGAGGTTTTATACCTAAAGATGAATCTATAGTTTTATGTATTACAGGTCAAGGACTTAAGACTCAAGAGGCAATTTCATCTAAGATTGGTAGCTTTATAAAGATAAAACCAAATATCAGTTCATTTGAGGAAAATGTTATTAAGAAGATAAGGAGGTAAAACTATGGCTATAAAAGTAAGAATCCCTCAGCCTTTACAGAAATTGACTAAAGAAAAAGTAGAGGTGGAAGCAAAAGGGAGAAATATTCAAGAGTTAATTGAAGACTTAGAAAAGAGATTCCCAGGGATAAAGATGAGACTCTGTGATGAGAAAGGGAAACTGCGCCGTTTTATAAATATATATGTAAATGAGGAAGATATCCGTTTTTTAAAGATGGAGAAGACTACTTTAAAAGATGGAGATGAGGTATCCATAATTCCTGCCATAGCAGGAGGCTAAAAAAGGAGGTAGAGTATTTATGGCAAAACAGATGGTTCATTTAGTATTTCCTCAAAAATTGATTAAAAGACCAGTTATCTATACAGTGGCAAAAAGATTTAATCTTATTCCTAATATCCGTAGAGCAAATGTTACTGAGAAGATAGGGGAGGTCACATTAGAGTTGAGTGGTAAAAAACAAAATATAGATAGAGCTAGGAAATATCTGGAAAGAATCGGTGTTAAATTTGAGCCAATTTTAGGTGATATTATAGAGTAATTTAAAATATAAAAATTGACAGATTATTTTTTTTGTTATATAATTTGTGATAATTTTCACAGAGATGGAGAGGTTATTTTTTCCTAAAGAGAGATTATTTGATTTTTTTAATTTTGTAAATGAAGAGTACTGTCTTTATCTTCCGGTAAGGATAGAAGGAAGACAGATCGTATGCGATTACAATTTTAATTTACCATCTGCTGATTATATATTAAAAAAATATTCTCTTCTTAAAAAGGAAGATTTTGAATTCAATCCTTACCGTACGATTGAACCTTTGAAGAGTTTTCTTAATTACCCTAAAGAGATTGTCTGCGAATATTTCTCTAAAGAATTAACCATCCAAGATAAAAAAATAGCTATCTTTGGAGTTAAAAACTGTGATCTTTTTAGTCTAAAGATTCAAGATTTTGTTTTTCTTCAAGGAGATTACACCGATCCTTTATATAAGAAAAGAAGAGAGAATCTTTTTATCATCTCTTCAGATTGTCTAAGCTTTAAAGAGGTATGTTTCTGTCTAGCCTACGATATAAATCCCTATCCAGAATCCGGCTTCGATTTAAATTTTTCTTCTTTAGATGAAGGATTTTTGGTAGAGGTAGGTTCAGATAAAGCAAAAGCTTTATTGGAGAAGAAAGGATTTCTTTTTGAAAAAATTCCTTCCAGATTAAATACAGAACTTCTCTCTAAAAGAGAAAATATAACTACCCAATTAAAAGAACATATTAAATCTCATGCTTTACCTAAAAAAGAAGTTCTTAAGGAGATAATAAATAAAGGATACAATTCAAAACTCTGGCAGGAGGAGATGTTTAACTGTGTAGAATGTGGTGGTTGTAATTTCATCTGTGATACTTGCCATTGTTTTTTATTGAGTGAAAGTGGTTCTGAAACAGTCTTTAAAAAGATACGTAGCTGGGATTCCTGTCAATATGCAAATTTTGCTAAAGAAGCAGGAGGAGCTAATCCTTTAAATACACGGGCAAAAAGATTAAGGAATAGGTTTTTAAAAAAATTCGATTTCTTCATAGATAATTTGGGACTGCCTGCTTGCTGTGGTTGTGGAAGATGTATTGAGACTTGCCCTGCAAAAATTGATATCCGTAAAATTCTTAAGTCCTTATATGAAGAATCCTTATCAGCCAATTGAGGCAATTATAGAAGATATAATTTTAGAGACTCCAAATATAAAGACATTTGTTTTAAGACCTAAAGAGTATATAGAATTTCAAACTGGTCAGTTTGTAGAATTTGGTCTAGCAGGAGTGGGGGAGGCACCTTTTACTCCTTCTTCCAATCCCAATGTAAAAGAAAAAATTGAACTTACTATAATGAAAGTAGGCAGGCTTACTAATAAGCTCCATATTTTGGAAAAAGGTACAATTGCTACTTTACGTGGACCTTATGGAAAGGGTTATCCTTTAGATGAATTTAAAGGTAAAGATATCTTAATTGTAGGAGGTGGAGTTGGCCTGGCACCTTTGCGTTCTTTGATATATGCTCTTTTGGCTCATCCCCAAGATTATAAAAATATAATTATCCGTTATGGAGCAAGAACTCCTCAGGATCTACTTTATAAAAAAGAAATTTTGGCCTGGTCAAATTTTAAAAATGTAAATTTGGTTACTACCGTAGATACAGCAGATAATAGTTGGAAAGGAAATGTAGGGGTAGTTACTACCATCTTAAAGGATCTACCTTTGAATATTAAAAATGCAGTAGCGATAGTCTGCGGTCCACCTATAATGATGAAATTTACTACTTTAAAATTGTTGGAATTAAGATTTAGTCCTGAATCTATATACCTTTCTATGGAGAGGAATATGTCCTGTGGATTAGGTAAATGCGGACATTGTCGTATAGGTAAATACTATGTCTGTCGTGATGGTCCGGTTTTCAGATATGAGGAGATAATGAATATAGCTGACATCTGGGGTTAAATAAAATTTAAATATGAAAAGATTATTTGTAGATTTAGAAATCTGTAGTAATTGTCCAAAATGTATAGTAGAGTGTAGTTATTTTTATCATCCCCAGAATAACGGAATTACTTCCTTAAGGGAGTATGCTACTTTCTCTTTAGTTTGTCGGCAGTGCAAGGAGGCTCCTTGTGTAAATTCCTGCTATCATAATGCGTTAGAGAAACAAACTGACGGAATCCTAAAACGCTATACTTTTTTATGCACCAGTTGTAAATCCTGCTCAATTGCCTGTCCATTTGGAGTGATTATGCCTGAATTTATTGAATATTTAGATTCAAAGTGTGATTTCTGTATAGGAAAACCTGAGGAGATACCCCTCTGTGTAAAAAGTTGTCCCTATAAAGCAGTAGATCTAAAAGAGATAGAAGAGGATCCTCTAAATAACATATATTTTGTGGGAAAGGCTCTGGCAGTACATTCAAGAAAATGGATAAAAGAAGATATTTTGCCAAAGAAGAAGTAGAAGATGAAACTTGTATTTAACTATTTAATCTTTCCTGGGTTTCTATTCAGCGCAGTAGTGGGATTAATTTCTGGTTGGTTTGACCGAAAGCTTACTGCCAGAATCCAGTGGAGAAGGGGACCAGTTTGGTATCAGAATTTTTTAGATTTAATAAAGTTATTTTCTAAAGAAATAATTATACCTACTGAGGCAAAATTTACCTTTTTTATCTCTCCTTTTGTAGGAGTATGCGCTAGTGTTATTGTGGCTACTATGTTGGGTAGAGTATTAGTTAATCCTTCAGAGAGTTTTATCGGAGATCTGATTGTTTTAGTTTATCTTTTGGTTATCCCGGCAATTGCTTTTATTTTGGGCGCATCAAGTTCTGGTAATCCTTTGGCTTCTGTAGGTGCATCGCGCGAGATGAAGTTAATTTTAGGATATGAACTACCTTTCATCCTTTCAATCCTTACCATAATTATAAAGACAGGTTCTATAAAATTAGAGGCGATCTTAAATCATCAAATAGTTTATGGTTCACATATTGCTTCTTTTTCTGGAATAGTTGCTTTTTTGGTAGCTTTTCTCTGTGCGCAGGCAAAGTTAGGGTTTGTTCCTTTTGATATCTCTGAGGCAGAACAGGAGATTATGGCAGGAACCTTAATTGAGTATTCAGGGCCTTTACTTGCGCTTTTTAAGTTGACTAAAGCAATTTTACTTTATATAATGCCAATATTTTTAATTGTCCTTTTTATTGGAAAAGATACAAGTCTTAAGTTTTTATTTTTAAAATATATTGGATTAATTACTTTAATTATTTTATTAAAGAATACCAACCCCCGTTTAAAGATTGAGCAGGCAATAAAATTTTTCTGGGGGCCGGTTAGTTTTTTGGCAGCTGTTTCGGTGATTTTAGCATTGTTGGGTTGGTAAATTTTGGCTATTACTATGAACTTAAAACTAAAGGCACTGACTAAATCTATCTGGGTTTTTCATGCGGCATGTTCTCCCTGCAATAACTGTGATATTGAGGTTTTAGATCTACTTACTCCGCGTTATGATGTAGAAAGATTTGGCATAATTTTGGCAGGAAGTGTTCGGCATGCGGATGCTTTATTAGTTACAGGAGTACCTAATTATAAAACTGCCCAAAGGATTAAAAAGCTATACGAACAGGCACCTAAACCCTGTTTTGTGATAGCAGTGGGAAGTTGTGCCTGTGGAAGGAATATGTTTAGAGAATCCTATAACAGTCCCTGTAATTTAGACGAAATTATTCCTGTGGATATTTATATCTCAGGTTGTCCTCCCAAACCTGAAGCAATGATTGCCGGAATTGTAAAATTGATTAAGAAAGTAGGTAGTAGCAAGGGTTATTAATAGA
Organism: Candidatus Omnitrophota bacterium; assembly: GCA_023819505.1. Lineage (GTDB taxonomy): Bacteria > Omnitrophota > Gorgyraeia > Gygaellales > JAMWCP01 > JAMWCN01. Next base: position 17,903 of record JAMWCN010000011.1, read on the forward strand.
GATGAATATAGAAGAAAAAATTAGAGAAAATTTAAAAGAGAAGATAATTGATGGGTATAGATATTCTCAAAGAAGGTATTATTTTTCGGTAAAATCTTCTGATATCGTAGAGGTAGCAAGATTTTTATTTAATGAACTAAATTTAAGATTTTCCACTGCTACTGCGGTTGATACACCTAAAGGTATAGAGATCCTGTATCATTTTAGTTTTGATAAAACCGGAGAGATCTTTTCTATAAAAGTATTAATTGAGGATAAGAAAAATCCTCAGATAGATTCACTTACTTCAGTATTTCCGGCAGTAGAATGGATTGAAAGAGAAATCTGGGAGCTGTTTGGAGTAAGCTTTTTAGGTCATCCCAATTTAAAACATCTATTATTGCATGAGGATTGGCCAAAAGATAAACATCCTTTAAGAAAACATAATGATTAAGAATTATAAGAAACGAAATTAACGCATATGTCACACAAAGTTATAATTCCTATTGGTCCATACCATCCCCTGCAGGAGGAGCCGGAGTTTTTTCGGCTCTATATAGAAGGAGAACGTGTAATAGATATTGATATTGTGATTGGTTACAATCACCGCGGAATTGAAGAACTTTCCGAACATAAACATTTTGACCAGGTGGCATATCTTGTTGAGCGTATCTGTGGAATCTGTTCTACCAGTCATCCTTTTGCCTATGTGAATGCGATAGAAGATTTGGCCCATATTCAGGTCCCTGAGCGGGCACTTTATATTAGAACAATTATCGCTGAGATGGAGCGCATTCACAGCCATCTCTTATGGTTAGGTTTAGCCGGACACTTTATTGGTTATAATACTGTCTGGATGTGGGCATGGCGGTATCGGGAACCAATTTTAGATTGTTTTGAGATGATTACTGGAAATCGTAATCACTATGCAATGATGAAACCGGGTGGTGTAAGGAGGGATATTTTAGAGGAGCATATATCTCCATTAAAGAAGACCTTGGATGAACTTAATAAAGCAACAGATATGTTTTATGGGGCAGTAGTGGATGATCCAGTAATTAAAGCACGTCTTAAAGGAATTGGGATTTTGACAAAAGAACAGGCACGCAACTGGTGCGTAGTAGGTCCTACTGCACGTGCCTCAGGAATAGATATTGATGTAAGAAGAGATGACCCCTACGGAGCTTATGATAGAGTAGATTTTAATGTTATTGTAGAAAAAGAAGGAGATATTTTTGCCAAAACTTTAGTAAGGATTAAGGAACTTTATGAGTCCATAAGGATTATCCGGCAGTGTTTAGATAAGATGCCCAAAGGTGAAATTGAAACAAAAATAAAAGAGATTCCTGCTGGAGAAGGAATTGGCAGGGTTGAGGCACCCAGAGGAGAGTGTTTCCACTATGTAAGAAGCGATGGCACAAATAGACCGATAAGACATAAAATTAGGGCTCCTTCTTATATGAATGTTGCCTCAAATAAAATTGCTGCTGTAGGAGGAACTATTTCTGATGCTGCAATTACTTTAGCAGCAGTTGATCCCTGTTATTGCTGTACTGAAAGATGTAGTGTAATTAGAAAAAAAGATAATCAGAAACTTTTAACTGGCTGGGACTTAATTAAATTATCACAAGAGAAAACTGAAAAATTAAAGAAAGAAATGGGTCTTTAAGATGTTATTTAATTTTTATCCTCTATTTAAGTTAGATAGATTAAGTAGCTTTATAAGTTTATTTATTGGCTTATTTTCTTTACTTACAATTATCTATTCTTTTAAATTTATGCAAGGAAGAAAAAATCTCTGGCAATATTATATTTTGGTAATCTTAACTTTTGTTTCTTCTGTAGGTGTAGTTTTAGCAAATCATTTAATTTTACTTTTAGTTTTCTGGGGATTTTTGGGTCTTTTGCTTTATCTTCTGATTAACATAGAAGAAAACTCATCCCTTACTGCCAAAAAGACCTTTATTATTGTGGGTGGTTCAGATTGTCTTATGCTTTTAGGAATTGGAATTATCTATTATTTAACTGGTACTTTTCAAATGGATAAAATCAAAATTTCTTTCACTACTAGCTACTGGTTACTGACTAATATTTCTTATCTCTGTTTAGCAGCTGCCTCTTTTGCCAAAGCAGGAGCGATGCCGCTACACTCTTGGATTCCTGATTGTGCAAAAGATGCACCTCTACCCGTAGTAGCATATCTACCTGCTTCCTTGGATAAACTTTTAGGGATCTATCTTCTGGCAAGAGTTTCTTTAGATTTATTTATAATGAATAAAATAATGAATTTATTTCTTATGCTTATTGGTGCCTTTACAATTTTGGCAGCAGTGATGATGGCTTTAGTTCAACATAATGCCAAAAGACTTTTAGGTTATCATGCAGTATCGCAAGTAGGTTATATGGTTTTAGGGATTGGCACAGGTTCTTCTTTAGGAATTGCCGGAGGGCTCTTCCATATGGTAAATCATGCTATCTATAAATCCTGTTTGTTTTTAACTTCTGGCAATGTGGAATATAAGACAAAGACCACAGATTTAGATAAATTGGGTGGTCTTTCCAAAGTTATGCCAATTACCTACATATCCTGTTTAGTTGCCAGTCTCTCTATATCAGGGGTTCCACCTTTTAATGGTTTTGTCTCTAAATGGTTAGTTTATCAAGGATTAATTGAAGCAGTAGGTAGTAGTCAGATAGTATATAAAATTATTGTATTTCTGTGTCTGGTAGCAGCCATGTTTGGTTCAGCTTTAACTTTAGCTTCCTTTATGAAACTTATTCACTCTACTTTCTTAGGTCAAGCTAATAACTCTATAGCAGAAAAAGGTTATAACGATGTGTCTTGGCAGATGTTGCTTCCCTGTTTGGTTTTGGCAATTATCTGCGTAATCTTTGGCATATTTGCAAGTCAAGTTCCTTTAAAATATTTTATCTTTCCTGTGGTAGGAACTTATACTTTTTTAGGTATCTGGTCTTCAGGCCTGGCAACATTTTTGATTGTTTTAGGATTATTTTTAGGGATAATAATTTTTGGTTTATCCAAAATTTCCTTAAGAAAGGACGCTATATTTTTGGGCTCAGAAACTAAAGCTTTACCTTCAACAAGGGTCTCAGGAACAGAGTTTTATAATACGATAAAGGAATTAGATATTTTAAAGACTATATATCTAAAAGCAGAGAAAGGCTTTTTTGATATATATGAACAAGGGAAAACTTTAATATTTGGTATAGGTAAATTCTTTCAATTCTTACATAATGGGATTTTACCTACATATCTAGTCTGGTGCCTTTTGGGAATAGTGGGATTATTTTTAATCTTTCACTAAGATGGAATTAAAATTGCTTTTATTATTTATGATTTTTGCAGGAATTGTGGCAGTTGAAATTAAGGATTTACTATCCAGTGTTATTGCAGTAGGTGCGGTAGGGCTAGGGCTTTCTTTGGCATTCTTAATTTTAAAGGCACCGGATTTAGCCATTACACAGCTAGTGGTAGAGATCTTATGTTTGATTATTTTAATCAGGGCAACTATAAAAAAAGACCTTCCTTTTTCTACCTCAGGTCGCTGGTTATTTAATACTATATCTACAATCGTATTTATAGTTTTATTTTTATTTTTTAGTTATTTTGCCTTAAGACAGCTACCTTTATTTGGTTCTCCTATAATGAGGGTATCTCAGAACTACATTGAAGAGGGATTAAATAAAACCGGAGCAACCAATTTAATTTCCTCTATAATTTTAGATTTTAGAGCCTATGATACCTTGGGAGAGGCAACGGTTTTGTTTACTGCGGTGATAGGAGTTTTAGCAGTTATCCGTAAAATAGGTAGAATCAAAAATGAAAGATAAACAAAAGGGAATGACTTTGATTGTTAAGACAATTACCCGTCTAACTGTGGGTTTGATTTTACTTTATGGAATCTACATCGTCTTACACGGACATCTTAGTCCTGGCGGAGGTTTTGCCGGAGGGGTAATTATTGCACTTTCTTTTATCCATCTTATGCTTGCTTTTGGGGGAGAGGTGGCTTTGAAGAAATTAGATGAATTGCGGGCAGGGATTCTGGAGAGTTTAGGAGCAATAATGTTTTTAGGGATTGCAATTTTAGGATTTTTAGGAGGCTATTTCTTCTTTAATTTTTTCTTAAACAAAGGAAAGCCATTTAATCTATTTAGTGCAGGGATTATACCTT
>JAMWCN010000096.1 GCA_023819505.1 Candidatus Omnitrophota bacterium
AAAATACAGCCATCCGTGTTCCTACGGCAATTTTTACTTCACCGTTTTTTACCTTTTGCCAACTTAAAAGGTTAAGCCGATCCGATTGTTTACTATTAAATATAACTACTTCTTCATTGAATCTTTCCTTTATTTTTTTAACTACTTTACAAATCTCATCTATTTCAGGAACTAAAAATATAACTGCTTGACCATAATCCAATTTTTCTTTTATCTTCTTTTCGTAGATCTGCCAACGCCCATATCCTTTTAAATCCTGAATAAGTAGAATTCTATTAACTTCTGAAGAAAATTTTATAGAATAAGGTTTTATATCTACAACTTTGCCTTCTCTTAGTGCTTTGGGTAGAATCAAATCAACCGCTTCACCCCAATAGCAGAAGTAATATTCCGAAATAAGTTTTGCTAAATTTAATAGTCTTTTATCTAAAATAGGAAATTTATCAATAACTTTATATAAGGGCTTAATTTTTTTAACCTTAGACTCACCAGTTAACTTTATGATATAACCGACACACTTTTTATCTCTAAATGGGATCCAAACTCTTTTACCTACAGCTACTTCATTTTCTAAATGTTGAGGAACAAAATAGTCAAAAGAACCTTCTATAGGTAGACCTACTAAAACTTTAACATAAAGCATCTACAATCTCCTTTACTGCCAAAGGTTTTCTGATCTGAGAAATCTTCTGCTTCATTAAAGATAAAATTTTTGGATCAGATTTACATCTTAAAATAAAATCCTTTATTTTATATATATCCTCTAATACTAAACCTATCCCCATTTTTCTTAAAATTTTTATATTATCTATTTCTTGACCAAAGATAGGAGAGATAAATATCATAGGAAGTTTTTTTACCAATGCCTCTGATATAGTTAGACCTCCTGGCTTTGTAATAATCATATCCGAAACATCCATCAGTTCCTCCATATTCTCTACAAATCCAAATAGTCTTACATTCTGATAGTTTCTCCTTTCTAATCTCTTATATAATCTAAGGTTATAACCACAGATCACTATCAATTGTATCTCTTTGGATAGAATCTCTACAAGTTTATCTATAGGTCCTAAACCAAAACCTGCAGTTACTATCAGCACAGTAAATAAACCTTCCTTTAAATTAAATTTCTTATAGAGAAAATCTCTATTTAAATTAATACTAAATTTTAAATCTACAGGGATACCTGTAACGGATATCTTATCTTCTTTTATACCAAATAATATAAGTTCCTCTTTTGTAGAAGGAAAAGCAACCATATATTTATCAACACTTCTAAAAACCCAATAATGATGAACTCCAAAATCAGTAATCACCACTACAGATTCTGATGAAATAAATTTTTTTCTTTTAAGATAATCTACAACTTCTATGGATAAAAAATGTGTACTTAAGATTATATCTGGTTTATATTCTAATATGTAATTTTCTAACCTTTGCATATTTAATCGGTTAACTATAAATCTAATTGATTTAGAAAATTTAAACCTCGAAATAGTATAAGCAATCCTCCAAAGAAACGGTAAATTTTTAACTAAAAAACTATACCCATTTCTATAAAATCTCTTAAACAAAAAATTGCTAAAATCTAAGGCATCAATAATTGATACTTCTTTATCAATTTTTTCTTTTAAATATTTAAAAATAGCTTCTCCTGCACGACGATGACCTTCGCCTGCTGAAGCGTATATAATCAGCAACCTTTTTTTATTAGGCATAATTATGAATTTAAAATTAAGTCTGTTGCTTCTAAAAGATCGGAAGCGGTAAAATCGGCTTTTAAGGGAAAGTTTTTATTATTTTTTTTCTCTTTGCCTGAAAAAACAAGAATTGTCTTACAGCCAAAAGCCTCTCCTGTCTGGATATCACGGTAGGTATCTCCGATAAAGAAACAATTTTTTTTATCTATTTTTATTTTTCCTAAACTTCTTATTGCATTTTTAAGTAATCCGATTTTTGGTTTTCTACAGGAACATTTATCTTCTTCTCTATGGATACAGTAAAATACTCCCGCTATTTTTATCTTTGACCTATTTAACTCTTTTAACATATTCTCGGTAATATCATCTAAATCTTTTTTAGTAAATATACCTTTAGATACTCCTGCCTGATTAGAGATAATAAAAATTTTACAATCATTTTGGGTTAATCTTTTAAGTGCTAACTTTACTCCTTTTAAAAATTTAAATTCACTCCATTTAGTTACATACCTACCATCACCAGGATATTTATTAATTACTCCATCACGGTCAAGAAAAATAATTTTCATTTTTTTTCACCCATTTAATCAATCTGTTTATACCCTCTTTAGGATTTATCTTGGGTTGCCAGTTAAGTTCTTTTTTAATTTTAGAGAGATCAGAAATATAAACCTTCTGATCCGAAGGACGCCAATTACTAAACCTTATCTTTGTTTTTTTACCCGTCTGCTTCTCTAATTCCTCTAAGAATTCTAAAAGTGAAAAGGTATTCTGGGGACCTCCTCCGATATTAAAAACTCCCATTTTTAAATCACTTTGGATAAACTTATCAAAAGCTTCCACCAGATCACTAACATACAGGAGGTCTCTGACCTGTTTACCATCCCCATAGATAGTAATGGTTTTATTAAATAAATTAGCAATTATAAACCAAGCAACCCAACCTTGATCCTCAAAACCAAACTGCCTTATACCATAGATACACGACATCCGAAATACCGCAGTCTTCATATTATATATATATGCATATTCCTGAGTATAGAGATCACCTACTAATTTACTTACCCCATAAGGAGTATGCCCGGTTAAATCTGTAGGCATCTTTTCAGAAACACCTTCTATTGTTTTATATACGTACCTTTTTTTAAGTTCCTTTAAAGGGATCTTATCTACATTTTCTCCGTAGACTTTGTTTGTGGAAGTATAGATAAAGATTGCTCTAGGTGAAACCTTACGCAATGTTTCTAAAACATTTAAGGTCCCAAAAGCATTGATGCTAAAATCCTCCTTAGGTATCCTTACTGATGAAGGTACCCCTGGTTGGCCTGCAGTATGTATTACTACATCCACACCTCTACCTAAAGCCCTTTTTACATCTTGGATATTTCGCACATCTCCTAATATTCTTTTTATATTTTTAAACTTAGCTAAATAATTCCAGTTATATTCCACAGATTTCTTATTGTATCCAAAAAGTTTTGAACGCATAAGATTATCTAAAATTATTACTTTATATTTTTTTCTGGCAAAATATTCTGCGCAATGACTACCTACTAAACCTGCGCCACCTGTAATTAATATCCTCATCTCTCCTCCTTATATTTGGAGGTCCCACCTCCTAAATTATTTATTATCAAATGATTACAACTTTTCATTTTTTCTTTTATCGCTTCTACCACATACCTAATCTGTCTATCTGTAATATGGGGAAATATGGGTAAAGAGAGAATCTCTTGGGAGACTTTTTCTGCGATAGGGAAATCTCCTCTTTTGTAACCCAAATCTTTATAGGCAGGTTGTAGATGCAAAGGTAAAGGATAATGCACTAAAGAAATAATTCCTCTTTTTTTAAATTCCTCCAGAATTTTTTTGCGGAATTTTGTCCTTATCGCATAAATATGATAGACATGCTCAACTCCTTCGGAGACATAAGGAGTAATTATTCCTTTTATATCTTTTAAATATCGGTTGTATTTTTTAGCTGACTCTTGGCGCAAACGATTCCATTTTAGAAGTTTTTTTAATTTCACTCTTAAAATAGCTGCCTGCAATGTATCTAGCCGACAATTATAACCGATAATCTTATGGATATATTTAGAAATCCTACCATAATCTCTTAGTATCAGGAGTTTCTTATAAATTTTTTGGCTATCTGTTATAATTAATCCTCCATCGCCTAATGCTCCTAAATTTTTGGAAGGATAAAAACTAAAACAACCTATATCGCCGATACTACCTACCATCTGCCACTTATGATTGATTTTTATTTTTGCTCCATGGGCCTGCGCAGCATCTTCTATTACTTTTAATTTATATTTTCTAGCTAGTTCTAAAATCCTTGGCATATCTGCAGGTTGTCCATAAAGATGCACAGGAATAATTGCCTTTGTATTTTTTGTAATTAATTTTTCAATTTTTTCTGGATCGATATTGTAAGTATCCTCTCTTATATCCACAAATACAGGACGCGCTCCTGTATGAGAAACTACCAGGGCAGTAGCGATATAGGTAAAAACCGGCACAATCACTTCATCACCTTCACCGATTCCTAAACTTAAAAGAGAAAGAAATAAAGCATCAGTTCCTGAACTAACGCCTACCGCATATTTTGCACCACAGAAATGCGCAAATTCTTTTTCAAAAAACCCTA
>JAMWCN010000097.1 GCA_023819505.1 Candidatus Omnitrophota bacterium
GTAATTATTGCTTTGGCTGAGCGGTCAGGAAGTTGATTTATCTTACTTAAACCTTTCCTTATCTTTTCATAGTTAAAGGGTTCACCTTTTTTCAGATTAATCTTTTGACGATAAAGTTCTGACTTAAAATATTTATTTCCCCTTACCTCAATATCTGCGGTAATTCCTTCTAAGACGCGGATCTCTAAAACATTTGCTTCTATTTTTTGCGGAGGTAGATACGCCCGGCAGGTTATAAAACCTTTTTTTCTATAGGCATCGGTAATGAGGTCAGCAATCTTTTGCATCTGAGAAAGTGTGAGTTCCTGATTTTCATAAGAAGAGGTGATTTTTTTGATTTCCTTCTCTGTCAAAAGTGTAGCTCCCACCACGGTTATGGTTTTAATCAAAACTTTTTGTTTTTCTGCTTTTGGTGCAGGTAAAGGTGCAGGTTTTTCTTCTTCAATTTCAGGTTTTGGTGTTTCTTTTTCTATCCTTTCTCTTAGGAGGCGTTCCTTTTCTATATCCTGTTGGGTTTTGGGAAGTTGTTCTACGGTCTGACTAAAGGAAAAATTTATTGCCAAAATAAAACTAATTATAAAACTAAAAATAATTATCTTTTTCACCTCTACCTTCCTTTTAAATTAAAGTTAAATAGGTAAGTAAATTTATCATATATATCTTAATTTGTCAAACTATTCTTCTTTAACTTTGATGATAAGGTGTCTTTTTTTAATTGTATATTGAATATCCGAAGGTAAATTAAGGTTTTTAGCAAGGTAAATATCTCTTAAGGCATCAAAAATTTTATTTATCTCTTCTTTAGTAAGCCACCTTTTTTCAAAAAGGGATTTAACCTCTTCTAAATCTTTAGGCTCAATTGAAACTATACCTTCAAAAGTTATTTTTTTAATATAGAATTTTTCTTCCGACTCTAATTTTTTGCGTAAGATTTTTTCTTTTTGTATATCTTCTTCGGTTTTTAAAATCTGACTAGAAATCGGTGGAGTCTGGGCAAAGGATAAACTTACTAAATTAAAAAATAAAATAATAAGATAAAATAACCTTTTCATTAGTTTATCTTTAATTCTTTTAAAGATTTTCTTTTTACTTCTAGTGCTTTTTCATCAGGATAACCTAAACTGATCACTGCAGTTAATTCTAAATTTTCTTTTAGATTTAAAAATTTTTCTACATCTTCTTTTTTATTCAGTATCTCACCTAACCAGCAGGTACCCAGGTCTAGAGAATGTGCTTCTAAAAGCATATTCTGAATACAGGCACCAACTGCCATTAAATCTTTTTGGTAGTGATAGGAGCTTTCTTTATCAAGGCAGACCACAATTATAACTGGTGCACTTTTTATGATATAACCGTATTTCGTAAATTGGGCTAATCTGTCTTTTGTTTCTTTATCCTTTATCACCATAAATCTCCAGGGCTGATTATTTAATCCTGAAGGAGCCCAACGAGCTGCCTCTAAAATTTTTTCTATATCTAAATCTTTAGGCGAATCTTTTTTATATTTTCTGATAGAACGCCGGGTTTTGATTACCTCAAGGATATCCATTTTTATTGTAATTCTTTTATAAAGTTATTTATGCTTAAAAGATAACTCTCTTTTGCATCCAGAAAACAACTGTTATGATCACCCGTAAGCTCAACTAATTTTTTAGGAGGAGGTGCAGCATCGAAAAGTTTTTTGGCTAAACTAAATGGCACAATCTCATCATCCTTGGAGTGTAAGAATAATTTTGGAGAGGTTATCTTTTTTATCCTATTTAAAGAATCAAAACTATTAGAAAAAAAGAAATTAGGTAAAAAAGGATATATCCTTTTTGCCATATCTTTTCCACGGCTAAAAGCACCTTCTAAAATAAGCGCTTTTACTTTCCTTTTAGAGGCAAGTTCTATAGCAACTGCAGTTCCTAAAGATTCACCGTAAAGAATAATCCTTTCAGGAAGGATTTTATACTCGTTTACTAAAAATTCATAGATAGATTCTGTATCTTTGTAGAATCCATCCTCTTTGGGTTTACCTTGACTTTTACCGTAGCCCCGATAGTCAAAGATAAGGATACTTAGGCCTAAATTATATAAAAAAGATACCTTTTCTAAACGATGGGAGATATTGCCTGCATTTCCATGACAAAATAAAACTAAATATTTTGAGTCTTCTTTAGGAATAAACCAAGCGTTAATTAAGAGATTATCTTTTGTTTTTATATATAAATCTTGATATTTAAGACCTATATCTTTAGGATAAATATCTATATATGAAATAGGAAAGTATATTCCCCTCTCTTCTAAAAATTTTACAGAAAGAAATAAAAGGATAAGCCCTACTGATACATAGAGAAAGATTTTTAACATTATTTAAAAAAATTTTTAAGTCTTTGAATCCGTCTGGGCAAAGAAGGAGGAAACCTTCTGCTTCAGCTGATTACTTTTACATTTAGGACAGGTGAATTTTTTAGCATTGTATTCATCCAGGGAAAGTTTTAATTCAAAGTTCTCTTTACAGTTAAGACACTCAAATTCGTAGGTTGGCATAAACTCTCACCTCCCTTTTACCCTTTTTAAATATATTATATTTTTGCTTCATATATTTGCAAGAAATAAGATCTGTAAATCAATTAAAATTATTTATCATTGTGTTTTCAAAAATTTAACTACCCAGTTTAATGCCTCTTTTTTAGTCTTTATTTTCCCAATCGCTCCAAGCTCTTCTATCTCTTTGAGGATTTTACCAAAAAGTGGAGAAGGCTCTAATTTGAATTTATTAATTAAATCGTAGCCGGTAAGTAGTTTTTTTGGTGGTTTTTGTTTTTTCTTTTTAAAGTATTCTTTTATTAAATTTTTTACCAAACTTTCATGTTGTTTTCTATCCTTAAGGGTAGTTAACGGTCCCCGTGTTGCACGCTGGTCTGCCAAAGAAACCAAAAGCACACTCACTGCATCCTCACCTGTATCCCGGAAGAATCTAAATTTTGCACGGGCAGTTAATGTCTCTAAATCAGCTAAATAACCAGGCCTTAGATGCCAAAGAATAATCTTCTTTAAAGACTCTATCTCTATATTAGAAAGTTTTAAACTTTCAGCGATCTCTTCAGCGATCTCTAAACCTATCTTTTCATGACCGTGAAATTTTATCTTTCCTTCTTCAAACCGCTTAGCTTGGGGTTTTCCAATATCATGCAAAAATGCTGCTAACTTAATTAAACTATAACGTCTTCTATTTGCGCAGAGATTCTTTTCTAAATATTCTCTTAAATCAGAATTCATTTTTAGTTCTTTTAATAAAAGCTCAAGTTGTCTTATTGTCTCAAGGCTATGCTGAAAAACATCTAAGTGATGATAGGGACCTTGGTAGAGATTGCGCATACTCTTTACCTGTGGGAAGATAACCTCTAAAACTTTTTCTTCATCCATTTTCTTCAGATAATTATAACTATAATCTAAATCTAAAATTTTAAACAATTCCTCCCTTATCCTCTCTCCAGAAACTTTAGCAATTAAATGAGAGTATCTCTTTATTAGAAAAATTGTTTTTTTATCAATCTTAAAATCTAAAAGCCCAGCGATACTAAAAGCACGCAGGATCCTTAGGGGATCTTCTAAGAAACCCCTCTCATTTATTAAACGAACGGTCTCTTTTTTTAAATCTTCTCTACCTCCATAAGGATCAACTATTGATTCTTCAAAATCTTTTCCTTTTTTTAAAAAATCCTCCAGATCTATAGCGAAGGCGTTGATAGTAAAATCACGCTTAAATAGATCTGCTTTTAAGTCTCTTCCTCTAAAATCGGTAAAGTCTAATGTATAGGTTTTGGTCTTTGTTTTTTTGACTACCCGACAACAGCTGTGCTTTTTATCTAAAATTACAAATCCTGCTTTAAGTTCTGAAGCGATTCTTTTACCCAAATTGATAGCTCCTCTTTTAAGGCAGAAATCGATATCTAAGTCTTTTCTTTTTTTATTTTTTAGAATTAAATCGCGTAGATATCCACCTACTAAATATATCTTTATATCTCTCTTTGAGGTAATACGAATTATCTTTTTAAATAAATTTAAAGTAGTCTTATCTATCATAGGAATTTAAATTTTAATTATTTTATAGTAAAGGGTCTCTAAATCTAGTAAAGCAATAGTTGCTCTTCCGGTAATCCAACCACAGCATTCTCCAGGATTAAATAAAAGAAAGGAAT
>JAMWCN010000012.1 GCA_023819505.1 Candidatus Omnitrophota bacterium
GTGTACCTATTCCTATAAATCAACCTGGAGTAGGAGCAAATGCCTTTGCCCATGAATCCGGTATCCATGCTGATGGTGCCTTAAAGGATAGACGCAACTACGAACTCTATGATTTTGAAGAATTGGGGAGAGGGGAGCCTGAAATTATTGAAACCGGAAGACAAATTACCGTAGGAGAATACTCCGGAATAAAGGGTTTTAGAAATGTCTATGAGAAATTAGAGATTGAGTTTAAGGACGATATAGAGGCAACCAAGATTTTGGAATTGGTAAGATTTGCCAATGTTCATAATCAAAAACCCCTTGTGGAAGAAGAATTGAGATTTATTGCTCAGTATCCTGAGATCGCCAAAATGATTATGACTATGTCTCCTTTAACCTAAAATCAAAAGGAGGCAAAATATGAAAAAATTAATTTTATTTTTGATTCTATTTGTCTTTATTTTAAATAAAGGGTTCTGTTGGGTAATTGGTGAGGATAAAAAAGCACGCAAAGAGAAAGAACTTCAAAAGCTTCAAGAGCGTTTCAAGTGGTGGCCTACAGATGCAAAACCTCATCCGGTAAAGGATGAGGAGAAGGGAGGTTATTGGTGGTGGCCAACCCAACCTGGAAAAATTGTTCCCTGGGGAAACCGCGGTTATGTCTATGTTTATAAAATAATTTTTGATTATAAAGAAGAAGAACTCGGTCCACCTAAGCCTCAAGAATTAAGACCTTCACTTTTAATTAAAAAAATTATTAAAAATGTAAAGGTCTATTTTGATTTTGATAAGGCAGATTTAAGAGAAGACCATATTCCAATTTTAGAGGAGGCAGTAAAAATCTTAAAAAAGAATCCTGCAAGCAGTATTTTAATTACCGGAAATTGCGATCGAAGAGGTCCTGAAGAGTACAATCTAAAATTGGGCAGAAGAAGGGCTGAGGCAGTTAAAAGATTTATGCAGGAAAAAGGTATCCCTGAAGAGCGAATTAAAATTATAAGTAGAGGAAAACTGGATGCAGTAGCACCTTTACATGATTTATTAGGAATGCAGAAGGATAGAAATGCCCATTTTGTGATTGCTGAGGTAGAAGAGGTTATGCTTCCTGCGCCAACTTCAGAACTTATGGAAGCAAAACCTATTGAGGAAGGAAAATATATTGTAGAAAAAGAAGAAATAGTAGAATCTAGTCCCAAAGTCTCTACTAAAGAATATATTGTCAAAAAAGGAGATACTCTCTCAAAAATTGCCCAGAAAGAATACGGAGCTGCCTATCGCTGGAAGTATCTTTATGAATTAAACAAAGATAGAATCAAAGACCCACATAAGTTAAAGCCGGGTCAAAAAATCATCATCCCTGTAGAATAATGTTTAAATTTATTGGTATAGTTTTTGCAGATGGAATTGGAGGTAAAGAGACCTTCTGAATGATAAAAATTTGCCGGAGGAGGGGATCGAACCCTCATGCCGATTGGATACGGCATCGGTTTTTGAGACCGACGCGTCTGCCTGTTCCGCCACCCCGGCTATCTTTTCAATGCTTTAGGTAAACCTAAAATTTCTGATAAAATAATTGCCTCTTCTAACTTTTCTTTATCCAGATCTATATCCAGTTTTATCTTGGGCTTTATTATAGCTAAAGTGGGAGGGGGTTCTGGTTTTTTTTCTTCAGGAGTAATTTTAGGTTTTTCAATTTTGGTGATGGGAATTTTTTTAGGTTTTTCTTTTTTGGGGATAGATTTTGGTTCAGGTAAAGGAAATTCTAAAGGCGGAAATAAGATAGGGTATTCTTCCTTTTTAGATTCTTTTTGAGTCTTTTTTTGTTGTTCCTCCAGGGTCCGCGAGAGGATATGCATAATCACGATAAACAGGATAAAAAATAAAAATTGCCACATTATTTCTTCTCCTCTTCTTTAGGTTTAGCTATTCTTTCCCGCATAGAGGTATCTGCCTGGATGTTTTTTAGATAGTAATAGTCCATCACCCCTAATTTTCCTTCTCTAAATGCCTGGGAAATGGCTAAAGGAACCTGGGCTTCTGCTTCAATAAGTTTGGCGCGCATCTCCTCTGCCCGCGCCTTCATCTCCTGTTCTAATGCTACTGCCATAGCCCTGCGGGTCTCTGCCTTTGCCTGGGCAACTTTTAAGTCTGCCTCTGCCTGATGTGCCTGAAGTTCTGCGCCGATGTTTTTACCTACATCCACATCCGCAATATCAATGGATAATATCTCAAAAGCAGTTCCTGCATCTAAACCTTTTGCTAAAACGGTTTTGGAGATTAAATCTGGATTTTCTAATACCTGTTTGTAGGTTTCTGCAGAACCAATGGTAGTAACAATTCCTTCGCCAACTCTAGCAATAATTGTTTCTTCGGTTGCACCACCTACAAGTCGCTCTAAGTTTGCCCTTACAGTTACGCGTGCCTTTGCTTTCAGTTCTATTCCATCTTTGGCTACTGCTGCTAAAGTCCCTTCCTTAGGTGCATCGATTACTTTGGGATTAACTGAGGTTTTTACTGCATCTAAAACATCGCGACCTGCTAAATCAATGGCACATGCCCTCTCAAAAGTTAAATTTAGATTTGCCTTATCTGCAGAGATCAATGCCTTTACTACCCTTATTACATCTCCACCTGCTAAATAGTGTGCTTCCAGTCTATCCGTATTTACAGAAAGACCTGCCTTATGAAGCATAATTAAAGAATTAATAATTACATGGGGTGAGACCTTTCTTAGACGCATTCCCACTAGACTAAATACTCCAATCCGCACCCCAGCTGCAATTGCAGAAATCCACAACCTTACTGGTATCAACCAGACAAAAAGAAAAAAGAATCCCAGTACAAGTAAAATTATAGTAATTGGAAATCCCATAATTATCCCTCCTTTACAATGATTTTGTTTCCCTCAATTCTTATTACCTTTATAAGTTTTCCTTTATCAATAAATTCTCCTTCACTAATCACATCAAAGGTCTTTCCTTCAATCTCTGCTCTTCCTGAAGGGCGCAAGCTAGATAAGGTTTTTCCAGTTTTCCCCAATAATTCTTCAAAAGAGGTGCTTACTTTAAATCCTTCTTTTTTAGATTCACTAAAACTTAAAACAATTTTTCTCCATAGACCTGTTTTAGGTAAGAACTTCCAGGTAAGTAAAATTATTCCTAAAACTGCTAACAAAACAAAACTTAAAGTATAAAGAGCAGAACTAATTTGAGCTTTGGTGCTGGTTAAAGGATGTTTGATTAAACTTAAATATATTCCTAAAAGGATACAGCCAATTCCGGAAATTCCGGCTAAACCAAAACCTGGGATAACAAAGATCTCTAAAAGTAAAAGCAAGATCCCTAAAACAAAGATAAGTATCTCATTCATTGTGGCTAATCCCACTAAATAGTGTCCCCAGAAGAACAATCCTAAACAGATCAAGCCAAATGTTCCTGAGATTCCCCAGCCAGGCATCTGCAATTCAAAAAATATACCCAAAAAACCTAAAACTAAAAGCAAGGGACTTACTATGGGATGGGTTAAAAACCTTACTAAATTTTCTGACCAGTTAAGATGGGTTTCTATAACAGGATTATTTTCTAATCCTAAAAATTTTAAAAGCTTGCTGCGCGAAGATAAAACCTCTTTAGCTAGACCCAATTCCTTTGCCTCTTTGGCAGTTAAATTAAGGAGTTTTCCTTTGGGATTTATAGTTTTAATGATCTGAATTTCTTTTTCTTTATATTTATTTTTTAATTCCTCCAATTCCTGCGCATTTACAATTAAATTTTCCTCTTTTAATTTTATAAGTTTTAATTCTGTTTCTTTATCTACCATTGCCAAAGCTAAATTTAAAGGATGATTATTCTCTTCTGCCAGTGCCTTAAATTTTGCTCTAATTGCAGAAAGTGTTTTCTCATCAGTTAATTCATCCTTTTGGCCAAAACCTAAACCGCGCGGTTCTGCTGAACCGATACTGGAGCCTTCTGACATTATGATTTCTTCACAAGCCAAAGCAATTAAGGCACCTGCAGACCAAGCCTGATCATCCACAAAGGCAATGAGCTTAGTTGGTTTTACATCCTCTAAGGCATCAGCAATTTCAATGGCTGCATCTGCCCTTCCGCCAAAGGTATCGATCTCTAAAATTATGGCGGAAGCATTATTTTCTTTTGCCTCTTTTAGGATTCTTTTAGTTGCACCAGAAAGTCCTAAGTCAATTACTCCCTTTATAGGTAAGATATAGACAGGTTTAGTTTCTTGAGAAAAACAGGTTGTAATTAAATAGAAAATAAACAATAGG
Organism: Candidatus Omnitrophota bacterium; assembly: GCA_023819505.1. GTDB lineage: Bacteria > Omnitrophota > Gorgyraeia > Gygaellales > JAMWCP01 > JAMWCN01. Next base: position 4,268 of record JAMWCN010000012.1, read on the forward strand.
ATTAAATATCTTTTCCTCATAAATTTAATCATAGCAGAATAAATTTTATTTGTCAATTAAGAATAATTTTAGTATAATAATTTACTTAAATAAAAAGGAGGATTTATGCAAAAACTTTATTTTTGGGTGGTGGGAGTTGTCTTATTAAGTTTTTTTGGTTGTGCCACTTTACCTGAGGGCTCAAAGGATGTAGAGATCTATAGACTTAAAGCCCGTATCAATGTTCTGGAAGATGAATTGAGTCAAAAACAGAAAGAGAATTTAGCTTTAAAAGAAGAGGTAGCCCAACTAAAACAACTATTAGAAGAAAGAACTGTCTTTAAGATGCCTTCAGCAAAAGAGATTCAAACCGCCTTAAAGAACGCAGGTTTCTACGATGGTGAAATTGATGGTCAGATCGGTTCAAAAACCAAAGAGGCAATTATAAAATTCCAGGAGGCAAATAAACTTACTGCGGATGGAGTGGTAGGAAGCAGGACATGGGAACTCTTAAGAAAATACCTTAAATCCTCATCTCAAGAATAAAAAGCAAAGGGGCCGTAGCTCAGCTGGGAGAGCAACAGGCTGGCAGTCTGTGGGTCAGGGGTTCAAATCCCCTCGGCTCCATTAAATTAGGGACAGACACCATTTTAAAATAGTGTCTGTCCCTAATTAAAGCAAGTTTTTATACAGGATTTGCTTATACAGGAACAGTTATTCTTCTGGTTATCCCTTATTTTATATTTAAAAATATATTTTTATGTTTGGGTTGGGTAATTTTGGGGGCGATTTTAGTTGTATTTATCTTTACCTTTTATATTTCGGTTGCCAAAGGGTTATCTTTTAAAAAGAGATTTTTAGAGATGTCCGGGATAAGTTTAGGGATCGCCTTCATTAATTTTATTATTGGGCTTTTAATCCGGAAGATATTTGGGATTGAAGTGTAAACCTTTAACTAATTTGTTTACAGAAGATACGCTTTCTACTATAATTTAAAATGATGATTAAAAAAATTGCCTTTGATAATGAAAAGTATCTAAAAGAACAGACCCAGGCAATCTTAGAGCGGGTTAAAAGATTCAAGAAACTGTACTTAGAATTCGGAGGAAAGCTCTGCTTTGATTACCATGCAGCACGTGTTCTTCCTGGATATGATCCCAATGTGAAGATAAGGTTATTACAGGAACTAAAGGATAAAATTGATATTATCCTCTGTATCTATGCAGGTGATATTGAAAAAGGAAAGGTGAGGGGTGATTTTGGAATCACCTATGATGCGGCTACTTTAAAGTTGATTGATGATTTAAAAAAATGGGGCTTAGAGATTCTAGCAGTAGTAATTACCCGTTTTGAAAATCAACCTTTAGCAGTAGTCTTTAAAAATAAATTAGAAAGAAGAGGAGTTAAAGTATACCTACATTATCCAATTGAAGGATACCCTACAGATATAGAGCGGATTGTAAGTGAGGAAGGTTTTGGTAAAAACGATTATATTGAAACAAAAAAACCCATCGTTGTAGTTACTGCTCCTGGTCCGGGAAGTGGAAAATTGGCGGTTTGTCTTTCTCAACTTTATCATGAACATAAAAGAAAAAATCCTGTAGGTTATGCTAAATTTGAAACCTTTCCCATCTGGAATCTTAACCTTAAACATCCGGTAAATATGGCTTATGAAGCAGCCACAGCTGATATCGGAGATTTTAATCTGGTGGATCCTTTTCATTTAGCTACATATAATCAAACCGCCATAAATTATAACCGTGATGTAGAAAGTTTTCCTATCTTAAAGTTGATTTTAGGGAAAATTTTTAACAATGAGCCGGATTTTGTAATGTATAATTCTCCTACAGACATGGGTGTAAACAGGGCAGGTTTTGGAATAATAGATGACAGTTTAGTCTGTGAGGCAGCAAAACAGGAGATCATCAGAAGGTATTTTCGTTATCATACAGAGTACGTTTTAGGAATAGAGAAGAAAGAAACCGTAGATAAAGTTACACGTCTGATGGAAGAGTTAGGACTTAAAGATACAGATAGAAAAGTGGTTCTTCCTGCCCGTAAAGCAGCAGAGGAGGCAGAACTGAAAGGAAAAGGCAATCAAGGTATTTACTGTGGTGCAGCAGTTGAATTATCCGATGGAAGGATCGTTACCGGCAAAAACTCTTCCCTTATGCATGCTGCCTCCAGTTTAATTCTAAATGCCATTAAAACATTAGCCACGATTCCTGATCAGATACATCTTCTTTCTCCTCAGATTATAAAACAGATCACCCATCTTAAAAAAGAAACTTTAAAAGTTGATTCGGAAAGTCTAGATTTAGAGGAAACCTTAATCGCTTTATCTATAAGTGCTACCACCAATCCTACTGCAGAGCTGGCGATGCAGAAACTAAAAGAGTTAAAAGGTTGCGAAGTCCATATGACCCATATCCCTACCCCTGGTGATGATGCGGGCTTAAAAAGATTGGGGGTAAATCTTACCACTGATGGAAAATTTTCCTCTCACAATCTATTTGTTACCTAAAGGCATAATCCTTTAAGAAGATGTATATCTTAGGTATAGATGAAAATGGCCTGGGTTTAACCAATCAGGCAATGTTAGGGCCACTAGTTGTAAGTAGTGTTGGATTTAAAATTCAAAAAGAGAGATTCTCTTTAGAGATTCCTTTTGAATTTAAAGAGAGAATCAGGGTTTATGATAGTAAAGAGCTTTTTAAAAGGACAAAAAAAAGTTATAGGTTACTAGAGGATACTGCTTTAAGTTTTCTTTCAATTTTGAAAGGGTCAGTTATAGATAATTTTGATTTAAGAATATTTAAGGAATTTAATATAGAAAAAGTTCCCTGTAATTTAGAAGGATTCTGTTTCTTTCAAAAACCTTTCAATCTACCCCTATGGACAGAAAAAAATTACCTTGATAGGGAGCTAAAAGATTTTTTAAATCAAAAGGGTATAAGATTTATCTATTTTAGATTTATATTACTATGCCCTAAATTACTTTATAATAAGGATAAATATAAAGAAGAGGCATTTTCTTTTGCTAAAATTATTCTGGATTGGCAGAGGACCATAAATTCTCGCCGATATAAGGTATTATGTGGAAATATAAAGAATTATTCTAAAAAGACAGTTGAAAATTGGTGGAAAGAAAAAAGTTTTTTTCTAGATTCAGAAAAGATTGAGTTTGTTACCAGAGGCGATAAGGAAGAATTTGTGATGGGGCTGGCCTCTATTTTGGGTAAATACATAAGAGAGATATTTATTGAAAGGATAAATAGATATTTTTCTTTTTGTGATAAAAGCGTCCCTTACTGCTCAGGCTACAGACATAATAAAAAATTTGATATTTTTATAAAGAGAGCAAAATTTATCTGTAAAAAAAACAATTTAGATTTTGTCTGCCTTGCGCGTGATTATAATATGTAAAGATTATGCGCGCCCTTTTAGTTAATCCCTGGATATATGACTTTGCCTGTTATGATCTATTTTCTAAGCCTATCGGTTTTTTAAAGATTGCCCATCTTTTAAAAAGGTTAGGTTTTGTAATAGATTATATTGATTGTTTAGACCGCCTGCATCAAGCGATGAAAAAATTTAAAGTAAAAACTACTCCCTATGGTTGTGGAAACTATTATTCGGAAGTTGTAGAAAAACCAGCTATATTTAAAGATATCCCGCGTTATTATAAACGTTATGGTATGCCCCCTGATATTTTTAAAACTTTATTAAAAAAAATTAAAAAACCGGACATAATTCTGGTAAGTTCTGGTATGACTTATTGGTATAAAGGCGTATTTGAAGTAATTAATATTTTAAAAAATAAATTCAAAGATACCCCTTTGATATTGGGAGGAATATATGCAACTTTATGCTTTGAACATGCCCAAAGATTTAGTGGCGCAGATTTTATTTTTAAGGAAAATATAATAGATGAATTTCTTAAATTAGTTTCTAAAATTTTAAATAAAGAATTATATTTCTATAAAGATTTTAAAAAACTCTTCCCTTTATATGAGCTTTATCCTGAATTAAATTATGTGTCTTTACGTACCTCCGGAGGTTGTCCTTTTAGATGTAGTTATTGTGGCTGGTATCGGATAGAGAAAGATCTATATCAGCTTCCCTATGAAGAAGTTTTTCGGCAGATAGTGTATTTTTATAAAAAACTGAATATAAGAAATTTTGCCTTCTATGATGATTGCCTTCTTTATAATTCTGATAATCATATCAAGCCGCTTTTAAAACTTATTTTAAAAAATAAAATAAAAGCAAATTTTCATACCCCCAATGGATTAAATGCATCATTTATAGATAGAGAAATTGCCTATCTTTTAAAAAGGACAAATTTTGTTCAGGTGCGATTAGGTCTGGAAACATCCAATTCTAAGCTTCAAGAGATAACTGGTGGTAAAATAGATAACTTTACTATAAGAAAGAGTATATCTTACTTAAAAGAAGCAGGTTATAGTTCAGAAGAGTTAGGAGTGTATCTTCTGATGGGACTTCCTCAGCAAAGTTTTGAAGATGTAAAAGAGTCCATCTATTTTGCGCATAATCTTAAAGTAAAAGTTTATCTTGAGGAATATTCTCCTGTTCCTGGCACAGTTGATTATCAAAAGATAGGTTTGCCTAAAGATATAGATCCTTTATGGCATAATAATTCTATTTTCCCATTATATAAAGGATTAGAGAATTATCTAAAATTTCAAAGATTAAAGGACCTAAATCACAAGCTTAATTGGAAACTAAATTGAAGACCAAAGTTATAAAAACTATAAGATTGATTGAAGAACAACTTAAACCTTTTCACATCAGTTGGCTTAAAAATACCCAAATACATGAAGACCCTTATAAGATTTTAATTTCCTGTCTATTAAGTTTACGTACAAAAGATCCAGTTACTTACGAAGCTACTAAAAGATTATTTAAAGTAGCAGATAATCCTTTTAAGATGGTAAAAATTCCCATCTCTAAAATTCAAAATTTAATTTATCCGGTAGGTTTTTATAGACAGAAGGCAAAGTTTATAAAAGAATTAAGTAAACAACTTATAGAAAGATACAAAGGAAATGTTCCCTCTTCTTTAAATGAACTTTTAAGGTTAAAAGGAGTAGGGCTTAAGACTGCAAATTTAGTTTTAGGAAGAGGTTTTGGGATACCTGCAATTTGCGTAGATACCCATGTGCATAGGATCTCTAATAGATTGGGTTGGGTAAAGACAAAAGATCCAAAAGAGACAGAAAAATTTTTAAGAAAAATTATTCCTAAAGATTATTGGATAAGAATAAATTCTTTAATGGTTGTTTTTGGTCAGAAAATCTGTTTGGCAGTTTCTCCTTTATGTAGTAGATGTAAATTAAAAAATATATGCAAAAGAAAAGGTCTGACTTACTTTAGATAATTTTCTTGACAGAGAGGTTTATTTTTTATATTATTTTAATTAGCAATGAGAAGAGTTATTTTATCAATTTTAATTTTAATATTTATTTGCAATCTTTCTTACAGCAAAGAGGGCTCTTTTAAGATTATTCTTCTAATTACAGAACAGAATATCTCAGGACCACAGAGAGCTTGGTGGGCATCAGAGATAGATTTATCTGTGACGGAAGCAACTATTGCTAAAAATCTTATCGAAAAAGGCTATAAAGTATTGGAACCCTCCGTGCTTAATAAAGTGATACTTCAAGATAAAGCCTTTCGGATGGTAAATATCTCTGAAGAGAAAACTAAGAAGTTAGCAAAACTAGCCAAGGCAGATTACGTTATCTTAGGTAAAGCAATTGCCTCTCGTGGTGGAAGTGTTCCTCAATCAAATATGCAATCTTGTTTTGCTAATATCACTACTAAACTTATTCGTATAAAAGATGGCAAAGTGATTGCTTATTTAGATAGTTCGGGAAGTTCTGCTCATTTAGATATTATTACAGGAGGAAAAGAAGCTCTTATAAACGCAGCTGAAGATTTATCTAATAAAATAGTTTATGCATTAGGAAAAGAAGGAGAGACAAAATGAAAAGATATTTTTATCTCATACCTATTTTATTACTTTTTGGTTGCGCTTCTTTAATGCAACCTACTGCGCAGGTAGATACAACTGCTGGTGCCCAACCTCTACCACCTTATTCAGGTCCTAAAGCAAGGATAGCAGTAGCAGAATTTGAAGTAAAAGCAGCCAAGGCAACGAGTGAGATCGGTTCAGGCTTACGTGAAATGTTAATTACTGCTTTAGTGAATAGTAATCGCTTTTCAGTAGTAGAACGTCAGGTATTAGGTGCAATAATGCAGGAGCAAGAGCTTGCGATTTCTGGTGCAGGAGCTCCAGATACAGGTCCAAAACGTGGACAGATTAAAACTGCAGATTTAATTATTACTGCAGCAGTTACTGAATTTGAACCCCAAGCCTCTGGAGGTCAAGCAGGTTTAGGTGGTGGAGGAGGAGTAGGTAGTGGCCTCTTAGGAGGCATTTTAGGAGCTGCCTTAAATAAGGCACATATGGCTTTAGATATTCGTATAATTGATGCCTCTACTTCCGAGGTTTTAGCAGCTACCCGTGTACAGGGACAAGCTTCAGATATTGCGGGTGGTTTTATGACTGGGTTTTTTGGGGGATGGGCTTTAGGCGGAGGCCTTTCTGCCTATGCTAATACCCCTATGGAAAAGGCAATTCGTATCTGTATAATTGAAGCGGTAAGGTATATCTCTCAGACAATACCTGCAAATTATTATAGGTACTAATATGGGTAAGAGAAGACGTAGATGCAAATTATCTTGGCGTTCAAAAAAGGCAAATAAAGGAAGAAAGCCTAACCTAGGTTAATTTTAAAAATTGATGGGAGGTAAATATGGAGGAAAAACAGGTAGGTCAAATTACTCATTATTATGGTAACATCGGTGTAGGAATTGTAGCTCTTACAGATACTTTGAAATTAGGAGACAATATTCACATCAAAGGTCATACATCCGATTTTACTCAAACTGTAGAATCTATGCAGATAGAACATAAAAACGTCTCTGAGGCAAACGCAGGAGACGTTGTAGGGATAAAGGTAATTCAGAAAGTTCATCCTCACGATAAAGTATATAAAGTAGTTGCTTAAAAATTTTTAGAGCCACCAATAAAGACCCTTCTTTAAATATTTTCTTTTCTTGATTTATCTTTAAGCTTAATATAAAATGTTAAATACTATGACTACGAATAGACTTTCTTTAGTTAAGTTAAAACAAAATCAAAAAGCAAAAGTTTTAGAAATTTTAGGAGGCGTAGGAATAAAACAGAGACTTTTATCTCTGGGGATATATCCGGGAAGAGAAATTACCAAAATTAGCCATTTTGCTCTGCGCGGTCCGATAACCGTAAAGGTAGGCAGAACCACCCTTGCTTTAGGATACGGAATGGCAGAAAAAATAATCGTAGAAATTATATGATAAAAAGAATTTATTTAGTAGGTAATCCTAATGTAGGAAAAAGTGTAGTTTTCTCTCGGCTTACAGGAGTAGAGGTAATTGCCTCTAATTATCCAGGAACAACCGTTGAATTTAGCAGAGGATATCTAAAATTAAAAGATGATAGAGTTGAAGTAGTGGATTTGCCAGGGGTTTATTCTTTGGAACCTAACTCTAAAGCAGAAGAGATAGCATTAAGGATATTAAATGAATTACCCAAAGAAGAATTCATCGTTATAAATATCGTTGATGCCACAAACTTAGAGAGAAATTTATTTTTGACTTTAGAACTGATTGAGGAGGGCTTTAAGGTAATTATCTGTCTTAATATGTGTGATGATGCAAAGCATCGGGGAATAGTTATAGATGTAAAAAAACTGGAGTCGATCTTGGGGGTTCCTGTAATCCCCACCTGTGCAGTAACCGGCGCAGGAATAAAGTTTTTGATTGAAAGTATTCTTAAGGCAAAGCAGATTTTTTTAAATAAGCTTACCCACCAACAGCGCTGGCAGAAAATCGGTGAGATTATTGAGTCTGTTCAGCAGCTTTCCCATCGCCACCATACATTAAGAGAAATTTTAGAAGATGCCTCGGTAAGGCCTCTAAGTGGATTGCTTATCTCGGGAGGGGTGATTTATCTTTCCTTTAAATGGGTGCGTTTTTTAGGAGAAGGTTTAATCAATAAGGTATTTGACCCCTTTTTCTTTAATCTCTATAAACCATTATTGGAAAAATTTAGTTTTCTGTTAGAAAAAAAAGGTTTTTTACATCATATATTAATTGGTGAATTGATTAAAGGTGAAATTGACTTTAAACAATCTTTAGGAATTTTAACCACTGCTCCCTATATTGAATTGGCAATGGTTTTACCGTATGTTTTGGCTTTTTATCTTGTCTTAGGAATTTTAGAGGATATCGGATTTTTACCAAGACTGGCAATTCTTTTAGATAATCTTTTGCACCGTATAGGTCTACATGGATACGCCATAATTCCTACACTTTTAGGTTTAGGGTGCAATGTTCCAGGGATATTATCCAGCCGTATCTTAGAATCAAAAAGAGAAAGATTTATTGCCTCAACTTTAATCTCTATCGGTATTCCCTGTGTGGCTTTGCAGGCAATGATCTTCGGGCTTTTAGGAAAATTCAGTGGTTTTTATGTAAGTGGAGTTTATCTAATTTTGTTTTCTCTTTGGTTGATCTTAGGGATAATTTTAAATGCTACTTTAAAAGGTTTTAGCCCGGAACTTTTGATTGAAATCCCTCCTTATAGATTTCCTCCTCTTTTGGTTATTTTTAAAAAATTGTATATCCGTATAAAAGGTTTTTTAATTGAGGCTTTACCTATAGTATTTTTAGGAGTTATTGTTGTGAATATCCTTCTATATTTTGGTTTATTTGATTTCTTAAGTAGTATTTTTTCTCCTGTAGTAGAAGGATTATTTGGTTTGCCTAAGGAAGCAGCGATTCCTTTGGTGATAGGTTTTTTAAGAAAGGATGTAGCAGTGGGGATGTTAGTTCCTTTAAATTTAACAGCTAAACAGTTATTTATCTCGGCAGTACTTCTGGCAATTTCTTTTCCCTGCATCGCTACATTTATTGTGCTTTGGAAAGAGCTTGGTTTGAAGGATTTATTTAAAGCAACTCTGATAATGATAATTGTAGGCTTGAGCGTAGGAACCTTACTTAATTTTAGCATTCCTTAAAATGAAAGAAGCACTTCTTTATGAGAAATTAGAAAACAATTCGGTGCGTTGTTTTCTCTGTAATCATAACTGTCAAATTAAAGAAGGAAGTTCTGGTATCTGTAGAGTAAGAAAAAATATTAAAGGGAAACTCTACTCTCTTATCTATGGTAAGCCATGTGCTTTACATATTGACCCTATAGAGAAAAAACCCTTCTATCATTTCTTTCCTGGTAGTTTTGCTTTTTCTTTAGCTACTTTTGGTTGTAATTTTAAATGTGGTTTCTGCCAGAACTGGCAGATTTCACAGGAGTATTCATTAAAAGATATAGAGAGCCAGCAGGAAATTTTGCCATCAGAAGTAGTGGAGCTGGCTTTAAAGAATAAATGTAAAAGTATCTCCTACACCTATACAGAACCGACAGTATTTTTTGAATATGCCTTAGAGATTGCAAGGCTTTCTAAAGAAAAAGGTCTTTATAATAATTTTGTTACCAACGGTTATATGACCAAAGAAGCGCTTGATATGATTAAACCCTACTTGGATGCTGCCAATGTAGATTTAAAATTTTTTAAAGAGAATTCCTATAGAAAAAATTGTAAGGCAAACTTAGAACCCGTCAAGGAATCTATTACTTATATGCGTAAGTTAGGGATCTGGGTAGAAGTAACTACTCTGGTAATTCCTGATGAAAATGATTCGGAAGAAGAACTTACCCAGCTCGCAAGATTTTTAGCCGGGGTGGATAAAAATATCATCTGGCATGTCTCAAAATTTCATCCGGATTATCAATACCTTAACTATAACGTTACTTCTGAGTCCACCTTAAGAAAAGCACAGGATATCGGTTATAAAGCTGGTCTAAATTATGTCTATGTAGGTAATGTCTGGGGCTGGGGAAACGATACAATATGTCATAACTGTAAAAAGCTCTTGATTAAAAGAGAGTACTTTAGTATTTTAGAATATAATTTAAAAGGTAACAGATGTCCCTACTGTAATACAGTGATTCCAGGATTATTCTAAAGATGTTAAAGTTAAAAAAAGCCCTTTTAATTGTAGATTTGCAGATTGACTTCTGTCCTGGAGGTAGATTGGCAGTACCCCAAGCCGATAAGATTGTTCCCGTAATAAACAAATATATTAAGTTATTCTCTAAAAATAAATTACCCATCTTTGCCTCCCGTGACTGGCATCCTAAAAAAACTAGTCATTTTAAAAAATTTGGTGGGAGATGGCCCCTTCACTGTGTTCAGAATACTAAAGGAGCACAGTTTCATCCTAAGTTAAGACTACCCCAAGAGACAATTATTATCTCTAAAGGTATGTCACCTCAAAAAGACAGTTACTCTGCCTTTGATGGAGAGGATAGTTCTGGACAGAGCCTTTATAATCTTTTAAAAATTTTAGGAATTGAAGAGCTCTATGTAGGAGGTTTAGCTACAGATTACTGTGTGAAAGAGACGGTTTTGGGGGCATTAAGAAAAGGATTTAAAGTAAGAGTTCTTTTAGATGCCATAAAAGGAGTAGATATAAAAAAGGATGATTCTAAAAAAGCAATTCAAGAGATGAAAATTCAAGGTGCAAAAATTATTACCTTTAAAGAACTAGAGGAGAAATGGAGCACTTAGATGAGATAAAAATCTCCAAAGCAATCATTAAAACCTATACGGATAAACTCCTTAAGAATTTAGAGTTAGAGGTAGCCATTGTAGGCGCAGGACCATCGGGGATGACCTGTGGATATTATCTGGCAAAAGAAGGGAAAAAAGTAGCCATCTTTGAAAGGAAATTATCCGTAGGTGGGGGGATGTGGGCAGGAGGGATACTCTTTAATCAGATTGTGGTTCAGAAAAAAGCAAAAGAGATTTTAGATGAGTTAGGGATAAATACATCTTTGTTTGAAAAAAATTACTATGTTGCTGATGCCGTGGAGGCAGTCTCTACCCTTTGCTCTAAGGCGGTTAAAGCAGGAGTAAAGATATTTAACGGCTTAAGTGCGGAGGATGTTTTAATAAGAAATAATCGTATCTGCGGATTAGTTTTAAATTGGTCTGCAGTTGAGATGGCAGGCCTTCATGTTGACCCTATCAGTATAAAAGCAAAATTTACTGTGGATGCAACTGGACATGCTGCTGAGATAGTTCATATTGTAGAAAAAAAATCAAAGATTAAATTAAAAACCAAGACCTCTAAAATCTTAGGTGAAGGTTCTATGTGGGTAGAGCTTGCGGAAGAGACAATTGTAAAGAATTCAAAAGAGGTTGCCTCCGGCCTTTATACCTGCGGGATGTCTTCTAATACCGTCTTCGGTGGTCCACGTATGGGTCCTATCTTTGGAGGAATGCTTCTCTCCGGAAAAAAAGTTGCCTTTGAATTGCTTAAGAGATTGAGCTACTAATTTTAAAAATTTTTCTTGACAAATAAAAAATTTAGATTATACTTTATTATGTTGATAGATTTACTAAACTTTAACTATGATAAGGATCTCTACAGAGCTTGAATATGGTTTAAGGGCAATTTTGGAGTTGGCCTTAAATTACTCTGATAAGAAGATAATTAAGATTAAGCAGATAGCGAAAAATCAGGATATTCCTCTAAAATATCTGGAACAGATTCTTATTCAGTTAAAGCTTTTAGGTTTTGTAGAGAGTGTAAGAGGAAAAGATGGAGGGTATAGATTAGCTAAAGCACCACAAGAGATCACTATAGCAGAGGTGATGCGTAAGATGGGTGGTTCTTTATTTGAGATATCGCAGCGTATATCAAAAAAAGACTCAGTATTTCTTGAGATTTGGGAAAAGGTAGGAAGAGAGGTAAACGAGATTTTGGAAAAGATAGATTTTGAGCAGATCGCCAGAAAAGTCCGTAAACTACAGACAATACCGATTTATCAGATATAATTTTTTAAAATTTAATATATAAATAATATTTATACATCATATAATAATTTTACTTATAGAGAAAGGAGGATAAGATGGGGATTTTAGAGAATAATGATGATCTAAAGGAATTGGTAGATAAATTAAATTTTAAAGAGAAAGTAGAAAGATCTTTGAGTCTGATAAAAGAAGCCTACGAAAGATACGGTGATGGACTAGTAGTGGCAAACAGCTTAGGTAAAGATTCTGTCTGCGTATGGGATTTGGCAAAGAGGGTAAGTCCAAAGATCAGAGGTTTTATCGTTACTACCCGCTTTAAGCCCAAAGAGACCGTTGAGTTTATGTACGAGATGGTGGCTAGGTATCCGGAGTTAAAAATTTACAGAAACGATGTGGAGATACCTGATAGATTATATGAGACTGATCCAGATAGATGTTGTGAGATTTTAAAGGTTGAGCCGACAAGAAGGGCAATAGAGGAGATGGATGTAAAATGCTGGGTTACGGGTCTACGTTGTACTGAAGGAAGGACGCGCACAGATTTTAAAGAGGTAGAAGAAAGAGATAAAGGGTTGATTAAATTGAATCCGATTCTTATTTGGAAGGAAAGAGAGGTTTGGCAGTATCTGGCAGTTTACGGAGTTAAAGTCAATCCTCTGTATGCCCAGGGTTATCGTTCTTTAGGATGTCTGCCCTGTACAAAGATTACTGCCGATGAAAACGAACGCGCCGGACGCTGGATAGGTACTTCCAAGTGTGGCGGTGAGTGTGGGATACATACCCGGTCTTTAAAGAATGTGGGTGGTGATGGAATTTGATTAAAATTATTCTTCTATTTCTTATTTCTATTTTCTGGGCAATGAATATGGGTGCTTCGGGCCTTGCCGTATCATTTGCCCCGAGCGTAGGAAGCAATATTATTAGAAAAGATAGAGCAGTATTATTTTTCACCCTCTTTGTGCTTATTGGTTCCTTTTTGGTGGGAGGGAAGGTAGCTAAGACCTTAAGTAGCAAAATCATTGCTCCCGCATTTATTTCGCAGGAGGTAATTTTAATTATTCTTTTTTCTGCCTGTTTTGCTTTATTTTTAGCAAACCTCTTTAAGATACCGCAGTCAACTAGTATTATTACTGTCGGGGCATTTGTGGGGGCTGGACTTTATTTTAAATCTCTAAATTTTTCTTTGATAGGCTATCTTGTTTTGGTCTGGATGGGAGTATCGGTTTTATCTTATTTTATTACCTATGCTATTGCGCAAAAGATCTATCCTCCTCGCCAAAAAAATTTAAGATTCTACGAGAAGCTTTTCTGCCACCAGCAGAAACTTAAGAGATGGACACTTTTTACTGATTACTACAGTGCTTTTGGTATTGGTACGAATAATGTAGCCAATGTTGTAGGGCCTCTTATTGCGGCTAATATAATAAAACCCAATATAGGTTTTTTGATCTTCTCTATATTCTTTGGTTTGGGAGGTCTTGTATTAGGTAAGGGGGTGCTTAATACTGTAAGTAAAGAGATAGTTCCCTTAGGCATCCTCTCGGCTTCGCTTGTTTCGTTTGTAGTTAGTACCTTTATTATTGCCTGTTCGCTTTTGGGTCTTCCGGCACCATATGTTCAGTTTTCATCTTTATCCATTTTAGCCATCCATACTCTAAAAGAGGGGAAGAATCATCTTCAGACCCTGATTCATCCTGTGACTAAAAGAATACTAAAGGTTTGGATGCTGACGCCTATATTAAGTATAATAACTTGTTATTTACTACTTTTCCTTTTGAGGATTAAGAGATGATTTATATTGCAAAAAATTTCTTTGAAGAGATGATAGAGCACTCTAAAAAAGAATTACCTAATGAAGCCTGTGGGATATTAGCCGGTAAAGGGAATCGGGTAGAGAGGGTTTATGCGATGCTTAATGTGGATAAAAGCCCAGAAAGTTATTTTATGGACCCAAAAGAGCAGCTTAAGGTGATGAAAGAGATAAGAAATTTGGGGTTGGAGATGGTAGGGATATACCATTCCCACCCTATGACTAAAGCCTATCCTTCGCAGCGTGATTTCCAACTGGCATTATACCCCGAGGTTTCCTATTTGATTATTTCCTTAGAAGATTTAAATTCTCCCGAGGTGCATGCATTTAAAATTAAAGAAGGAAAGATTAATGAAGAGGAGATTATTATTTTAAAAAATATCCTTTTTGTCTGCAGAGAAAACTCCTGCCGCAGCCAGATTGCCGAGGGTTTAGTAAATTATCTCTATAGAGATAAATTCATCGCTTACAGTGCCGGCTCAGAACCAGCAAAAATCATCAATCCCCTGGCCGTAGAGGTAATGAAGGAAATCGGCATAGATATCTCCGGACAGAAACCAAAAGATTTTTCTGCAATTGAGGGGATAGAATTTGATTATGTGATTACTATGGGTTGCACAGATGTCTGTCCATTTTATCCGGCAAAAGAAAGACTTGACTGGCAAATTCCCGACCCTAAGGGTAAGCCTAGAGAATTTTTCCGCCGGATAAGGGAGGAGATTAAAAAAAGGCTTGAGATTTTAAATGATAAGGTTTAGTGTAAGAGAGAAATGGACTTAATACTCTTGGGGATAAGTCATAAGTCTGCTCCTTTAAAGATAAGAGAGAGATATTCCTTTTCTCAGGGAAAGCTTGCAGAAATTTTATGCAAACTTTCTCAAAACCCAGGCTTAAAAGGAGTGGCAATTCTCTCTACCTGTAACCGTATGGAAGTTTATGCTATCACTGAGGTTATAGAAAAAGTAAAAGATTACTTATTTACTTTTTTGCAGGTTAATAGAGAAGAACAAAATTATTTTTATTTTTTACAAAACCGGCAGACAATTTTTCATCTGCTTACGGTTGCTTCCGGATTGGACTCGCAGATCATTGGTGAGACACAGATTTTGGAGCAGGTAAGAATGGCTTGGAGAAAAGCAAAGGAATTAGAGACCACCGGGAGATTGTTAGATGCGATTTTTTCTAGAGCAATAGAAGTTTCTTTAAAGGTAAGGGGCCAAACAGAAATTTCTCAGGGGAAAGTTTCCTTAGGAAGCATAGTTTTAGAACTCTTAAAAACAAAATTTTCTTGCCTTGAAGATAAAAAAATCTTAATTATTGGGGTAGGCAAAATTTCGGAATTGGTAGTTAAATATCTAAGTAAAGAGAAAGTAAAAATATTATTTATTGCTAATCGGACTTATGAAAAAGCAAGAGAGTTGGCAGATTTTATTCAGGCAGAAGCGGTAAGATTTGACCAATTAAAAGAGAAACTGCGGCAGGCAGAGATTGTAATCAGTGCTACTTCCAGTCCCCATTTGATTTTAAGAAAAGAAGATGTTTTGAAAACTTTGCCCTCTAAACCATTACTGCTCATTGACCTGGCAGTTCCTCGAGATATCGACCCTGAGGTAAGAGATATAGCGGGGATAGAACTCTATGATTTGGAAGATTTGAATTCTTTGATTGAGAAGAATTTAGAGAAAAGAAAAAGAGAAATACCCAAGGCAAAAAAGATTATAGAAGAAGAGGCTGAAAAATTATGGGAAGAACTTACCGTATTGGAACCAGAAGAAGTTCACTTGCTTTAAAACAGGTTGAAGAGATTGTAAATTCTTTAAAGCGATTTTATCCTGAATTTAGTTATGAGATATTAGGTATCGATACTTATGGTGATAAGGATAAAGTTACTCCTATATCCGAGATAGAGGGAACAGATTTCTTTACCCGACAGATAGATGAGGCGCTTTTAAAAGGTGAGATTGATTTCGCCGTGCATAGTGCAAAGGATTTACCCGATATGATAAGGAAGGGTTTAAGGGTAGTGGCTATAACTAGATCCATTGATCCTTACGATGCACTAGTTTCAAAAAATAATTTGACACTCAATAAACTAAAGTATGGAGCAAAGATAGGAACAAGTAGTTTGAGAAGAAAAATGCAGATTAGAAAGTATCGTAAGGATTTTCAGATTGTTGATATCCGTGGTAATATTGAGGAGAGATTAAGGTTTCTTTCAGAGACAGATTTGGATGCTATAGTGATAGCCGCTGCTGGTTTGGTTAGGTTGGGTTGGGAGGATAAAATTAGCCAGAGGATACCCTTTGAGATTATCCAGCCCCACCCCCTACAGGGGGCATTAGCACTGATGACACGAGATAATGATTTAGAGTTAATTGAATTACTTTCAATTGTGGATTCAAAGGAGAGTGTTTTAATATGAAGGGAAAAGTCTATCTGGTCGGTGCAGGTCCAGGGAAGCCAGACCTGATAACGCTAAGGGGATCAAATATCCTTAAGGAAGCAGATGTGGTCATCTATGACTATCTTGTGGATAAGAGGATTTTAGAAATCGCAAAGGAAGATGCAGAGCTCATATGTTGTGATAAGTTGGGCAAAAAGATGTATTCCAATGGTTTTTTAGTGCATCAAGAAAAGATAAATAACCTCTTGATTAAAAAATCCAAAGAGGGGAAGAAAGTGATAAGACTGAAAAACGGAGATCCCTCTATATTCTCAAGATGTTCACAGGAGTTGGATGCATTAGTAAAAAATAAAATAGAATTTGAGGTTGTTCCGGGAGTTACTGCAGCTTCGGCTGCTTCTGCATATAGTGGCATTCCTCTAACGGATAGAAGATTTGCTTCCAGTTGTGTTTTGGTTACCGGGCACGAAGATCCAAGAAAATTAGAAAGCTCTATTGATTGGGAAAGTTTAAGTAAAAGTGGAACAATTGTTTTCTATATGGGGCTGGAGAATCTTCCAAGAGTAATTAGAAGATTGGTTGCTTTGGGTAAATCTCCATATACCCCGGTAGCGGTAATTCAAGAGGCAAGCTTGATTACCCAGAAAATGGTAAAGGGGACCTTAAGAGATATTGTGAAAAAGGTAAGAGAAAAAGACCTCAAGCCTCCCGCAATAACTATTATCGGTGAAGTGGTAAA
>JAMWCN010000098.1 GCA_023819505.1 Candidatus Omnitrophota bacterium
GGGTCATACTCTATAGCAATTATCTTACCTTTTACATCAAGTTTATCGCGTTTAAAATCAATTATACGGTATCTACGTTTATGACCCCCTCCCCGATGCCTTATCGTAATCCTTCCTTGAGTGTTCCTTCCACCTGATTTCTTTAAAGGTAAAGTTAATGATTTCTCAGGTTCTTTTTTTGTAATTTCAGAAAAATCTGATAAAATTGTCCAGCGGCAAGAAGGGGTTGTTGGTTTTAATTTTTTAATTCCCATTTTTAACTTACCTCTATTTTATAGCCTTCTTTCAAAGTAATAATTGCTTTCTTAATATCAGGAGTTCTGCCAAATTGATAACGCACACGCTTAATTTTTCCAGGTAAAATCATAGTATTTACTCTCTCAACTTTAACATTGTAGATTTCTTCTATAGCTTTCTTAATCTGGAACTTATTTGCCTTTATATCTACTAAAAATAGATATTTATTTTTCGGCTCATAAAAGCGAGTTGATTTTTCAGTTCTTAAAATGGATTTTATTATATTAAAACTATCCTTTTTCATTTCAACTGCTTTAACCTTTCGGTTAACTGATGCAAAGCATCTTTAAAAATAATCAATTTTTTAGCATTAAGGACCTCCAAAGCGTTTGTATCTTTAGCTAAATTGATATCTATAAATGAAAGATTACTTATTGCCAATTTTAATTTTTCATCCATCCTATCTACTAAAAGAAGAATCCTTTTTGGCCTTTCTTTCTTTTTGTATAAGTTCAAAGAAACTAAAATATCTATAAAATTTTTTGTTTTGAAATCTTTTAATTCTAATTTATCTAAAATGATTATGTTCTTTTCTTTTAATTTAGCATTTAAACTAGACTTTAATGCTCCCAATTTAATTTTCCGAGGAAGTCTATAGCTGTAGAGTTTTGGATGTGGTCCAAAGACTACACCTCCGCCTCTCCAAAGAGGAGAACGGATAGAACCATGTCTGGCTCTACCTGTTCCTTTCTGTCTCCAAGGTTTCCTTCCTCCTCCAGAGACATCTTTTCTAGTCTTTGTTGAGGCTAGACCCTTTCTTTTGTTTGCTAAATACATACAAACTACCTGATAAATTACAGAACTGTTTATTTCGCCATCAAATACCTCCTGATTCAGGCTTACCTTATCTATCTCTTCTCCTCTCTGATTATAAACAGGTAAAATAAAATTATCCATAGTTTAGTTTTTTTTCTTTGATTTTCTAATAATTAAATAACTATTCCTATGCCCAGGGACTGCACCTTTTATAAGTAAAATATTTTTATCAGGAATTACTTTCACCAACTCTAAATTCTGAATAGTAACTTTTCTTACTCCCATATGTCCGGGTAGATGATGCCCTTTTAGTACCCTTCCTGGAGTTGTACTTGAACCTAAAGAACCTATCCTTCTATGAGACATAGAACCGTGGGTTTTAGGACCACCAGACCAACCCCAACGCTTTACTCCTCCTTGAAAACCTTTACCTTTAGAGATACCTGTTACATCAACAAATTCTCCTTCCTTAAATATATTCACTTTAATTTCTTCTCCTACTTTATATTCTCTATTAGTATCTTTGGGTATCTCTTTTATAATCCTACAACAACTCAAACCCAATTTTTTAAAAATCCCTAAAATTGGTTTTTTTAATTTCCTTTCTTCAACAAATTCGTAGCCTACCTGAACTTTCTTATCTTTTATACTTAAAACAAGACAGGGGCCAGCCTCCACCACTGTAACCGGCACAAATTCACCTTTACTATTAAAGACCTGAGTCATCCCAATTTTTTTACCTAATATAGCTGTCATTTTATCTCCACATCCACACCTGTAGGTAGATTAAGTTTTTTTAAAGAATCGATAGTTTTAGCAGTAGGTTCAATTATCTGAATTAACCTTTTATGCGTAGATATCTCAAATTGCTCCCTTGATTTCTTATCGATTACAGGGGAGCGTAAAACTGTATAAAGCTCTCTTTTTGTAGGAAGTGGTATTGGACCGGAAGCCTTTGCCCCTGTCCTACGCACTGTTTCAATAATCTCCTTTGCCACCTGGTCTAAGAGGCGGTGGTCGTATGCCTTAAGTTTTATTCTTATCTTCTGCATAAATTTTTATTAAGCAATAATCTCAGAAACTACTCCTGCTCCTACTGTATGTCCACCTTCTCGGATAGCAAAACGCAGTTCCTTTTCAATTGCAATAGGAGTAATTAACTCTACCTCTATACTCACATTGTCTCCTGGCATTACCATCTCTACTCCCTCAGGAAGCTTAACTGTTCCTGTAACATCAGTAGTCCTAAAGTAGAATTGTGGACGATAACCGGAGAAGAAAGGAGTATGCCTTCCTCCTTCCTCTTTACTTAAAACATAGACTTGTGCTTTAAATTTTGTATGAGGAGTAATTGAACCAGGTTTTGCTAAAACCATTCCTCTTTCCAAATCTTCTTTTTCAATTCCTCTTAAAAGCACACCGATATTATCACCAGCCAAACCTTCATCTAATGTTTTTCTAAACATCTCGATACTGGTAACTACTGTTTTCCGCGTTTGAGCTCTTAACCCCACAATCTCTACCTCATCATTTACTTTTACTCTTCCTCTTTCTACCCTACCTGTTCCCACAGTACCTCTTCCTTCGATACTAAAAACATCCTCTATGGCCATAAGGAAAGGTTTGTCTAACTCTCTTGTAGGAAGAGGGATAAATTCATCTACTGCCTTCATTAACTCTAAAATTGCCTTACAATCTGGATGCTCAAGATCTCCTCCAGAATTCATTGCATTTAAAGCGCTACCTCTAATTACGGGGGTTTTATCACCAGGAAAACCATATTTGGTAAGCAGATCCCTTACCTCCATCTCTACCAAATCAATCAATTCCTTATCCTGAACCATATCTGTCTTATTTAAAAACACAACCATAGCAGGGACATTAACCTGTCGAGCTAAAAGTATATGCTCCCTTGTTTGAGGCATAGGGCCATCAGCAGCAGAAACTACCAAAATTGCTCCATCCATCTGTGCAGCTCCTGTAATCATATTTTTTATATAGTCAGCATGTCCCGGACAATCAATATGTGCGTAATGACGATTCTCTGTCTGATACTCTACATGAGAGATATTAATCGTTACTCCCCTTTCTCTTTCCTCAGGTGCATTATCGATAGATTCGTAAGTCCTTACATCTGAAAGACCCTTTTTATTTAAAACCATAGTTATGGCTGCTGTCAGGGTTGTTTTTCCGTGGTCAACATGACCGATAGTTCCAATATTCACATGTGGTTTTGTCCTTACAAATTTCTCCTTTGCCATACCTCCACCTCCTTCTAAGTTCTCTTTAAACCAAAGCTTGGATAAACAGGAATGATTTTTTCCATTATATGTAAAGGCACCTCCGCATAATAGGAGGGCTCCATTGTATAGGAACCTCTTCCTTGGCTTAGTGAACGTAGCACCGTTGCATAATTAAATGTTTCTGCCAAGGGGATATAAGCACGGATAACCCTAGCATTGGAGCGTGTAGAAAGAGAAATAATCTTTGCTCTTCTGCTATTTAAATCTCCAATAACTAAACCCATATATTCCTCAGGAACAACGATCTCCATATCCATAATAGGTTCTAATAGAAAAGACCCTGCTTTCTTTAAACCTTCACTAAAAGCAATTGAACCTGCCATTTGAAAAGCAAATTCTGTAGAATCTACTTCGTGGTATGAACCATCAATAATATTTACTGCTACATTTATTACAGGAAAACCTAAAATTACTCCTGTTTTGGCTGCCTCCAAAATTCCTTTTTTAATTGCAGGGATAAACTGTTGTGGTATCACTCCACTTTTTATTTTACTCTCCACAGTTACAGGAGAAGTTTTATTTTCTTGTGGAATCATCTCAATAACTACATGACCGTATTGACCTTTTCCACCTGTCTGCTGGATGAATTTTCCTGTAGAGATAACTTTTTTCCTTATTGT
>JAMWCN010000013.1 GCA_023819505.1 Candidatus Omnitrophota bacterium
TGTATCGTTCCCTATGTGAGGGGACCTTTAAGGAATCGTAATTATAAAGATATCTTGAGAGAGATAGAAGAAGCGGTAAATTCAGGAATAAATTCAATTACCCTTTTAGGTCAGAATGTAAATGCGTATGAGTATAACGATGTTAATTTTATTAAATTAATTAAAATCATCAATACCGTTAAAGGCTTAAAACATTTTAGTTTTATTACATCTCATCCTAAGGATGTTAATTTAGATCTATTTAAGACGATGCAAGATTTAGATAAGCTTAAAAAATACTTACATTTACCCGTTCAATCTGGTTCAAACAGGATATTGGAACTTATGAAGAGAGGATACAGCCGACAGTTTTATTTAGATTTGGTAGATAATTATCGCAAGATTGTAAAAGATGGTAAATTAACCACAGATATAATGGTAGGTTTTCCTACAGAGACGGAAGCAGATTTTGAGGATACCGTTGATTTAGTAAAAAAGGTAAGATTTGATTCCGCATACATATTTAAATACTCTGTGCGTCCTCATACCGAAGCAAGCTTTCTAAAGGATGATGTTTCCAAAGAAGAAAAGGAGAAAAGGCACAGCATTTTACTTAAATTACAGAAAACAATCTCTAAAACTAAAGATCTAGAATATAGGATTGGTTTTTAATTTCAAATCCCAACCTAATTATAGAAGAAATTAAATACTGGCTTATAAGAGATGTTTTCTATTTCTAAAATAACTATCAGTAAAAAGGAGTTTATTTTTCTTATATCTATTTTTATTTTAGCTTTTAACTTAAGAGTTCTATATTTAAAAGATTATGAAAATATAAGATTCTATTATCCTGTCTTAGAGGGTTCAGATAGTTATTATTATCTTAATTGGGCAAAGAGTATCGTTGAAAAAGATTTTATAGGAAAGAAAGTTTTTATGCAGTGGCCTCTGTATGCTTATTTTCTAGCATCTCTTCTAAAATTATTTGATTTTAATCTTATCTATATATATTTTTTTCAATTCTTTTTAGGTAGTTTAAATTGTATATTAATCTATTTTATCTGTAAGAATATATTTAATAAATTAGTTGGTTTTACCGCTACCATCCTATATTTATGTTATGGATTATTTATATTCTATGAAGGACTATTACTGTATAGTGGTCTTTCTGCATTTTTGAATTCACTCTTATTTTTATATTTTCTTTATTTAAGAGAAAATCTAAATAAAAAAACATTATTTTTAATAGGGATATTTTTAGGGATATGTAGTATAACGCAGGCGCATATAATTATTTTTGGAATTATAGCAGTAATATTTATTTTATTAGAAAAAAAACTAAAATTTAAAAAATTTACCTATAATTTTATAGTATTCTCTATAGGTTTGGCAATAGTTTTAGGGTTAGTTTCTTTTAGAAATTACTTTGTAGCAAAAGATAGAGTTTTAATCTCAGCTCAGTTAGGACTAAATTTCTATCTCGGAAACAATCCCAATAATCCCAAAGGTCTATTTTACTTTCCTTTTTACATAACTCCTAATTCTGAAGCTATGTTTAGAGATGCTAAGGTATTGGCTAAGTTGGAAGCAGGAAGAGATCTGAAGCCATCGGAGGTTTCTAATTTTTATTTTAAGAAAGCGTTAAGATTTATAGTTAATAATCCTTATACCTATTTAAAGATAATAGCTAATAAATTATTTTTTATTTTTAGTCCTAAAGAGTATATCCATGAATGGGAGTTTTTTGGTATAAAAGATAAGATTGAGCTATTTAAATATTTGGCTTTAGATTTAAAGTTTTTAATTGCCTTTTTTTATTTAGGTTTACTATTTGGTTTAAAAAATATAAGGAATAATTACCTTATATATTTAGCCCTATTTTCTCTTTCTTTTGGTATAATTTTATTTTTTGTAAGTAGCAGATACCGTATAAGTATCGTTCCTTTTATGATTGTCTTTGCCTCTTTTGGTATATATAAGAGCTTAGCTTTATTATTTAAAAAAAGATATTTTGGATTCTTATCTATCCTTCTGTTAGCAATATCTATGAATGTTATATTTGATAGAAAAGAGACAAATTCAAAAACTTTTGAATTTATTTCAAAATTGGAGAAAGCTATATACTATAAAGATAAAAGAAATTATATCTCTGCTTTAAAGGAGTTAGAAGTAATTAGCAATTCAGACAACCCTTTAGTTTTGCACACCTTAGGAGAGCTATATTATAAATTAAATAATTTTGAGAAATCAGAGGAGTTTTTTAAAAAAATAATTCTAAAGTATCCTTTCTTTGTGGATGCTTATTATAATTTAGGTTTTCTCTATAATCAGCAAAGAAAGTATTTGGAAGCAAAAGAAATTCTTATTAAAGCTATATCTTTGGATCCCGAAGATATCCCTGCACATTTTGAGTTAGCAAAAGCGTATAAAAATTTAGGAGAGATAACCAAAGCAAAAGAAGAGTTCTGGTTTGTTCTTAATAATTATGATCTTAAAGATAGAGAGGAGAGAGAAAAAATAGAAAAAGAATTCTTAAGTTTGATAGGGAGATGAAACACAAAATTATTTTTTTGATAGGACCCACTGCTTCTGGTAAAACTGAGATCGCTGTTAAATTAGCAAAAAAAATAAATGCTGAAATTATCTCCTGCGATTCTATGCAGGTTTATAAAGGGATGCAGATTCTAAGTGATGCACCATCAGAGGAATTAAGAAAAAAAGTTTGCTATCATCTCATAGCACATGTTAAGCCTACATCTGAATACAATGTAGTTAGGTTCTGTAGGGAGGCAACAGGAAAGATAAAAGAAATTTTAAATAAAGGTAAGATTCCTCTCTTTGTAGGTGGAACTGGTCTTTACTATAAAGCTATCTTAGATGGGATATTTTATGGAGATACCGAAGATAAAAATATAAGAGCACGTCTATACGAGGAGGCAAAAAAATACGGCGGAGAGTTTCTATATAAGAGATTAAAAGAAATTGATCCCCAAGCCTCTTTAAAGATACATCACCATGATTTAAGGAGGATAGTTAGGGCATTGGAAGTTTATGAGAAAACAGGTATACCTATATCCGTATGGCAGAAGAAAGCAAAAGGTATATTTTATAATTACGATGTAAAAATTTTTGGTTTACTTTGGCCAAAGGAGCTTCTTTTCAAACGTATTGACCAAAGGATAGAAAGTATGTTTAAAAGGGGTTTAATCGGAGAGGTAAGAAATCTTCTAAAAATCAATTTAAGTAGAACCGCTAGACAAGCTTTGGGGGTAAAAGAGATTTCTGGTTATTTAGAGGGTAAATACAGTTTAGAGGAAGCAAAGAAACTTCTAAAATTAAATACCTATAGATTAGTAAAAAAACAATTAACTTGGTTTAAAAGAGATAAAAGGATAATCTGGATTAAATTAAAAGATTCTTATAATTATGATAAGATATTAAAAGATATAATAAAGATAATAAAATAAATTGAATCTTATGGAAAGAACACTTCTGGTAAGTATAAAATTAGAATCTAAAAAAGAAAGTTGGAGTTTAGAAGATATCGCTAGAGAACTTAAGGAACTTGTGATTTCTTGCGGTGCTGAAATCGTTGACAATATTTACTGCAGATTGAATAAACCTACAGCTAATCTTTTTATCGGACAAGGAAAGGCGAAAGAGATAGCTTTACGTTGTGGCCAAGAAAATATTGATACAGTTATTTTTAGTTGTGATATCTCAGGGACACAGCAGAGGAATTTAGAAGAAATAATTGGTAAAAAAACAATCGATCGCACTCAGCTTATATTGGATATCTTTGCTAAACATGCTTTAAGTCCAGAGGGAAAAGCCCAAGTAGAGTTAGCTCAACTTGAGTATCTTTTACCACGTTTGGTAGGTAAAGGTATTATGCTTTCTCGTTTAGGAGGAGGAATTGGTACACGTGGTCCAGGAGAGAAGAAATTAGAAGTTGATCGTAGAAAAATAAAAAGAAGGATAGATAAGTTAAGGCAATATTTAAAAGATTTAACTCGACACCGCAGAATCATGCGCAAGAAGAGAAAAGAGGAAAATATCTCTACAGTAGCTTTGGTAGGATATACAAATGCAGGAAAATCAACCCTTTTAAATTCTCTTACAGGCGCAAACCAATTAGTAGATGATGCTTTATTTACTACTTTGGACCCTTTAGCAAAAAGTTTAAAACTAAGTAACGGTCAAAAGATAGTTCTCTTAGATACTGTAGGTTTTTTATACGATTTACCCCATACATTAATTGAAGCATTTAAAGCAACTTTAGAGGAAGTAAAAGAAGCAGATTTAATTGTTCATGTTTTAGATGTCTCATCACCCCTTGTTTATGAACATCAACAGGTAGTAAGTTCCGTATTAAAGGAATTGGCAGTTGAAGAAACTCCCTTAATTACCGCTTTGAATAAAATCGATTTACTCTTAGATAAAGATATTTTAGAAAGATATAAAAAAGATTTTCCTTGCAGTATAGCTATCTCTGCTAAAACAGGTGAGAATTTAGAATTACTTTTAAAAGAGATAGAAAATAAAATTAGTTCTAATTTAACTTTTTTCAAATTAAAGTTGCCTTTAAATAGAATGGATTTAGTAGACTTATTTTATCGTGAAGGAAAGGTGAAAAAAATTTTATTTTCTGAAAAGGAAATAAAAATAGAAGCAAATTTACCAACTTCTCTTGTAAGTAAGTTATTGAAAACAAAAGAATTAGAACAAAATTAGATTTTCTAAAAATTTTTATTAGAATATCTTGACAAAATTTTAATTTTATGTTATAATTTTTGTGAAAAAAACGGAAAGAAAAATGGCTCTCTTTGATATTCAAATTAGTGCAGATGAACCAGTATACATCATCAGTGTGGTAAGCAAATTAGTAGATTTACCAGTATGGACCTTACGGCAATTAGATAAAGCAGGAATTGTTTGTCCAAAACGGGTGGGGAAAAAAAGTAGGCTTTATTCTTTAAGAGATATCCGAAAGTTAGAGTATATCCGTTATCTGATGGAGGAAAAAGGAGTAAATTTAAGTGGGATAAAAATAATTTTAGAAATGGAAAAAGAATTATAAATTTTTTTGGCTTCATATTAGCACTCTGTTTATATAAGCGCTAACTAAATATTTGCCAGGGAGTTAAAGAAAGGAGGTGGGAATATGGCACTAATAAAATGGCGTGGTAAAGAATGGGATCCTTTTCGGGAACTTCTTGATTTAGAGCATGAATTTAGGCGTTTCTTTGAGGATTCTTTTGCTCTTTTACCAGAAAGGGTATCTAAAGAAGGAATCTGGTCTCCTTCTTTGGATATCGTAGAGGATAAAGACAATATCACTATAAAAGCTGATCTTCCAGGAGTAAAACAATCTGATATCGATATCTCTATTTCTGGAGACATTCTTACCATAAAAGGAGAGAGAAAACGTGAAGAAGAAGTAAAAGATAAAAATTATCATCGTATTGAACGCTTCTATGGAAATTTTACTCGTAGCTTGACCTTACCCAAGTATGTGGATACTAACAAGGTAAAGGCAACATATAAAGATGGGGTCTTAGAGATAGTTCTACCTAAGACAGAAGAGGTCAAGCCAAAACAGATTAAGGTAGAGATAAAATAAAAAAATAAAAATATCTACTCCCTGGCAAATTTTATTATCTTAGATTTAGATTAATAAGATGAATGAGAATATCTTAAAAAATTTGGATATATTATCTCTATATAAAGAATATAATGTTTTAAAACATAGCGCAGGGAATTTTCGTTGTCGCAAATGTCTAATTGTAGATGGTTATAAAGAAGAAGAAAAGAAATGCCGTTGGTGTGGTGGGCAGCTTTTTGAAATGGATAAATTATGAGTACAAAACAGAAGATCCAGATAAAATTTAAACAGCGTCTTAAAAGACGCAAAATAAGAAAGAAACTGATGCAGTGGGGTTATAATCCTGACGAATTTTTTTATGGGAAATATTTAGTGAAAGAACTACCTAAAGAGAAAAAAGATGCTACAGGATAAATTTACATTAAAATTACAAGAGGGTATAGAGGAGGCAGTAAAGAGTGCTTCCGAATACGGACATCAGGCAATAGAACCAGAGCATATCATCTATGCCCTACTTAAACAGAAAGAAGGGGTTTTGCCTTTAATTTTTGATAGTTTAGGTATACCTATTTCTGCGTTACTCCATCTTTTAGAGGATTATCTTATGGGCTTGCCCCAGGTAAGAGGTGGCAGGATCTATTTTTCCCAACGTAGCAATCGTCTTTTTAAAAATGCAGAAAAAGAAGCCAATTTTTTAAAGGATGAATACATCTCTACAGAACATATCCTTTTAGCTATAGTTTCTGATGAAGAATCTAAGTTTGCTCAAGAATTAAAAAACCATTATCACATCGATAAAGACAAAATTCTTTTTGCTTTAAAGAAGATACGCGGAAGTCAGCGGATTACGGATATAAATCCTGAAGATAAATATCAGGCGCTGGAAAAATATGGCAGAGACCTTACAGATTTAGCTAACCGTCAGAAATTAGACCCTGTAATTGGCAGGGATGAGGAGATAAGAAGGGTTATCCAGGTGATTTTGAGGCGTACAAAAAATAATCCTGTTTTAATCGGAGAACCCGGTGTAGGTAAAACTGCGATCGTAGAAGGCCTTGCGCAAAGGATAGCTCTTAACGATGTCCCTGAAGGTCTAAAAGATAAAAGAATAATTGCTTTAGATTTAGGAAGTTTGGTTGCAGGGACAAAATTCCGTGGTGAATTTGAGGATAGATTGAAAGCGGTTTTAAAGGAGATAGAATCTGCCAATGGCAATATTATCCTTTTTATCGATGAGTTACATACTCTCGTAGGTGCAGGTTATGCAGAAGGTGCAATAGATGCTAGCAATATGTTAAAACCTGCTTTGGCAAAAGGACTCTTACGTTGTATCGGTGCTACTACCTTGGATGAATACCGAAAATATATTGAAAAAGATGCTGCTTTAGAACGTAGGTTTCAACCTATATATGTAGATCAACCTACAGTAGAAGAGACAATTGCTATATTAAGGGGTTTAAAAGAAAAATATGAACTCCATCACGGTGTACGCATCAAGGATAGTGCTTTGATTTCTGCTGCGCTTCTTTCCCAGCGTTATATTACAGAGAGATTTTTGCCTGACAAAGCAATCGATCTAGTGGATGAAGCAGCCAGCAGTTTAAGGATGGAGATAGATAGTAAACCTGCTAGTTTAGATGATATTGACCGCAAGATTTTACAACTTGAGGTGGAACAGCAGGTATTGAAGAAAGAAAATGATAGGTCTTCTCAAGAAAGATCTAAAGAGATACAAAAAGAATTAGAGAAATTAAGAAACAGAAGCCAGGATTTAAACCAGAGATGGCAGAAAGAAAAGGAACTTATTTTAGAAATAAGAAAGGTAAAGCAGGAGATTGAAGCAGTGAAATTAGAAGAACAGGAGGCACACAAAAAGGCTGATTTAGAAAGAATAGCTCAGATACGTTATGGTCGATTAAGAGAGCTGGAAAATAGATTAAATGATTTAAGTTTAAAATTAGAGGAGCTTCAGAAAAAAGGTTCCCTTTTGAAAGAAGAAGTAGATGAAGAGGATATTGCCAAAGTAGTCTGGCGCTGGACAGGAATCCCTATCAGTCGTTTAATGGAACCTGAAACTGAAAAATTATTAAAGATGGAGGAATCTCTTAAAGAGAGGGTGGTAGGCCAAGATGAAGCAATCAAAGTGATCTCTGATTGTATCCGCAGGGCACGTTCAGGACTAAACGACCCTAACCGACCTATGGGTGTATTTATGTTTATTGGACCAACAGGGGTGGGTAAGACAGAATTAGCAAAGTCGCTTGCTTGGTTTCTCTTTGATACAGAAGATGCTTTAGTAAGAATTGATATGTCAGAATATATGGAGAAGTATTCTGTCTCTCGGCTTATCGGTGCTCCTCCTGGTTATGTAGGTTATGAAGAAGGAGGTCAACTTACAGAATCTATCCGTAGAAGACCGTATGCGGTTATTCTCTTAGATGAGATTGAGAAAGCTCATCCAGAAGTATTTAATGTATTGTTACAGGTATTCGATGATGGTCGCCTTACCGATGGTGGGGGCAGAACTGTTAATTTCAAAAACACAGTAATTATTATGACTTCTAACATAGGTACTGAAGAATTTTTAAATAAAGGATCTAGATCTTCTGTGGAAGAGAAAATAAAGATGCGTTTAAATCAGTATTTTCGACCAGAATTCCTCAACCGTATTGATGAGATAGTTATATTTAATAATCTCTCTCAAAATGATATCTTAAAGATAGTAGATATCCAAATCAAGGCTATTAAGGATAGACTTTTTCAGCAAGGGATTGATTTTCAGATTGATGAGGAGGTAAAAAATTACCTTGCGGAGAAAGGATTCAGCCCTGATTTTGGAGCAAGGCCATTGAAAAGATTGATTCAGAAAGAAATTGTAGATGAGTTAGCAAATAGGATTCTAAAAGGGGAATTTAAGAAGAAAGATAAAATTAAAACAGTTTTAAAGAATAGCAAAATAGATTTCATTAAACTATAAATTGACAAAAAAGGTTAAATTGTGTTAAAATTGATTATTATTAATTTTTTAAAGGAGGTTTTTTATGATAAGGTGGATAGATCATGAATCCAGAAAGAAAAGTATACTCTCAGCTACGATAAATAAATATATAAAAGAGGCAGTTCCTGTATCCTCTGAAGATATGGCAAAAGAGTTTTCTTTAAGTTCTGCTACCATAAGGAATGTTTTTAAAGAGTTAGAAGGGGAAGGTTTTCTTACCCACCCTTATACATCTGGGGGAAGGATTCCCACAGATAAAGGTTATCGTTATTATGTAGATTTTTTACTTTCGGAAGCAGAACTACTTGACGAAGAAAAACAGAGGATTTTACAGGAATACAAAAAGAAGATCGATAGATTAGAAGAGTTATTAGAGAAGACATCGGAAGTTATTTCAGAGATTACCCATTATACTAGTCTTGTTTCTTTTGTAGAATGGCAGGATAGATTTTTATATAAGGGATTAAGTTTTATCTTAGAGCAACCTGAATTCAAAGAGATAGAAAGAGTTTATCACCTTATCCATATATTAGAGGAAAAACAGCGCCTTTTAGAAATTCTCAATCGTAATTTTAAAGAGAAGATTAAGATTTATATTGGAGAGGAATTAGGATGTAATGAAATGAAGCATTGTGCTTTAGTAGTTTCTAATTATTGTGTTAAGAAAGAACCTAAAGGTAGGATTGCTATCCTTGGACCTAAGAGGATGCAGTATCACCATATCATCCCTACTTTAAATTATACCTCTGATCTTCTTTCAGAGGTTTTGGAGCAGATAATCTAATATGCAGAAGGAAAAGTTAGAAAAAGACAATAAGGAACAACAAGAAGTAGTTTCTGTAAAAAAAGCTGAATACATTAAATTGAAAGAGGAAGCGGATAAAGCTTCTCAATATTGGGAAAGAATTTTGCGACTTCAGGCAGAATTTGAAAATACACGCAAACGCTTAGAGAGAGAAAAACAGGAATATATAAAATTTGCTAACGAAGGAATTATTTTGGAATTATTAAATATTTTAGATGATTTGGAGCGTAGTATAGAATTAGCTCAAACTAAACACCAGGATTTTCCTGCTTTCTTAAAAGGAATAGAGATGATTATGGCTCATCTCTATGAGATGTTAAAAAATTATGGATTAAAACCTATTGAGGCAAAAGGTAAACCTTTCGATCCTCATTACCACGAAGCGCTACTTCAGGTAGAAACAGATGCTTTCCCTGAGAATACGGTGGTTGAGGAATTACAGAAAGGTTACCTTTTAAATGATAAAGTTATTAGAACTGCAAAAGTAAAAGTTTCTAAAAAAAGTCAAAACTGATTCTTTAATTAAAGGAGGAGGTAAATATGGCAAGAGTAATCGGTATCGATTTAGGAACTTCTAATTCTGCAGCAGCAGTTATGGAAGCAGGTCGCCCTATAATTATTCCTTCTGCAGAAGGAGCAGGTGTTGCTTCAGGTAAAGCATTTCCTTCTTACGTTGCCTTTACTAAAGATGGTCAGCGCTTAGTTGGAGAACCTGCCCGAAGGCAAGCAGCAATTAATCCTGAAGGAACTATCTTTGCTGCCAAACGTAAGATGGGAACAGATTATAAATATAAGATCTTTGGTAAGGAATATACTCCACAACAAATTTCTGCTTTTATTTTACAGAAGATAAAACAAGATGCAGAGAGCTTTTTGGGTGAGAAGGTAGAGGAGGCAGTGATTACCTGTCCTGCTTATTTTGATGATAACCAACGCACTGCTACCAAAGATGCAGGTGAAATCGCGGGGTTAAAAGTTTTAAGAATTATTAATGAGCCAACTGCTGCCTGTCTTGCTTATGGACTAGATAAGTCAGAGAAGGAACAAAAAATTATGGTTTTTGATTTCGGAGGAGGAACCCTTGATGTTACGATTATGGAGATGGCTCAGGGTGTATTTGAAGTAAAATCTACATCCGGTGATACCCAGCTTGGCGGAACGGATATGGATAATGTATTAATTGAGTATATTGTTGAACAATTTAAGCGTGAAACCGGAATCGATCTTCGTAACGATAAAATGGCAATGCAGAGATTGCGTGAAGCAGCAGAGAGGGCAAAGATTGAATTATCTTCAACTTTAACTACCGATATAAACCTTCCTTTTATTACCGCAGATGCTACAGGGCCAAAGCATCTTACAATGTCAATTACACGGGCAAAATTAGAAGAACTGGTAAGACCAATTATAGAAAGGTGTAGGCATCCAATGGAACAGGCATTACAGGATGCTAAATTAGAACCGCATCAGATTGACCGTATCATTATGGTGGGAGGACCAACTCGGATGCCTTCTGTTCAGAAATTTGTAGAAGACTTTATAGGTAAAAAGATCGAACGGGGAATCGATCCTATGGAATGTGTAGCTATGGGAGCAGCAATCCAAGCAGCAATTATTAAGGGTGAAGTTAAGGATGTTTTACTTTTGGATGTTACTCCTCTTTCTTTAGGGATAGAAACTTTGGGTGGAGTATTCACTAAACTTATTGAAAGGAATACCACTATTCCTACCCGTAAATCTCAAATATTTTCTACCGCTACAGATAATCAGACCGCAGTAACTATAAGGGTTTTACAGGGAGAGCGTCCTATGGCAGATGATAATGTAGAGTTAGGTAGATTCGATTTGATTGGAATTCCTCCTGCGCCACGAGGTGTTCCTCAGATTGAAGTAACTTTTGATATCGATGCCAACGGGATCGTACATGTCTCAGCTAAAGATTTAGGAACAGGCAAAGAACAATCTATAAGGATTACCGCACCTAAAAAACTTTCCAAAGAGGAAATAGAGAGGATGATCAAAGAAGCAGAAAAATTTGCCGCTGAAGATGCTAAGCGTAAAGAACAGGCAGAACTCATTAATCAAGCTGATGCCTTAGTTTATACTACGGAAAAATCCTTGCGAGAATTTGGAGATAAGATCTCTCAAGCAGAGCGAACAGAGATTGAAGCGAAAATTTCGGATCTGAAACAAGCAATTAAAGATAAAAATACTGAACGTATCAAAAGAGTTATGGATGAACTTACAAGAGCTTCACATAAATTAGCAGAAGAAATTTATAAGCAGGCATCTAAAAAACAACAGCCTCATAAAGAATCAGAAGAAGAAAAATCTGAAGAACAGAAAGGGAAGAAAAAAGATGAAGATATCATCGATGCAGAGTATAAAGAGGAGGATAATAAGAAATAGATTTTAGTTCTTGGGAATCAAAATGATGACTACCAAACGTAATTATTACGAAATTTTAGGTGTGAAAAAAGATGCTACTCTTGAAGATATAAAACGTGCCTATAGAGAACTTGCTTTACGTTATCATCCTGATAGAGTCCCTCCTGATCAGAAGAAAGAAGCAGAGGAGAAATTTAAAGAGATCTCTGAAGCCTACGCTGTTCTATCTGATCCCCAGAAACGTGCGCTTTATGACCAGTATGGTCATGAAGGTATAGATCAGAGATACACCTATGAGGATATCTTTAGAGGTGCAGATTTTGCCAGCATCTTTGAAGATTTAGAAAATTTTGGATTTGGGAGGAGTATTTTTGATGAGATATTTTCTGATTTAGGTTTTGATATATTTGGAGAAAGAACTTCTCGTAAAAAAGCAAAAAGAGGTAGAGATTTAGAGATAACTGTAAGTATAAATTTAGAGGAAGCCTACAGGGGAACAGAGAAAACAGTAAATGTTCCGCGTTATGATTTCTGTGATAATTGTCAAGGAACAGGTATAAAACCGGGGACAAAAAAGATAACCTGCCCACGCTGTCAAGGAAGAGGTTTTACCACTAGTACAAGTGGTTTTTTCTCTATTCGACAGACTTGCTCACGTTGCGGAGGTGAAGGAGAGATTATCCAGAGCCCCTGTCCTAACTGTAAAGGTGAGGGAAGAACAAAAGTAATCCATAAATTAAAAGTAAAGATTCCTGCAGGAGTAGATACAGGTTCAACTTTAAGACTTAGAGGAGAAGGAGAACAAGGAAGTTTAGGTAGAGGGGATCTTTATATAATTATTGAAATTCAGCCCCATCCTATCTTTCAAAGAGAAGGTAATGATATTATAACACAAGTAGATATAAGTTTTACTAAAGCTATCTTAGGAGGAGAGATCGATGTACCTACAGTTGATGGTAAAGTTAAGATGAAGATACCTGCAGGAACCCAACCTGGTAAAATCTTTCGTTTAAAAGGAAAAGGTTTTGTTGAAGCTAGCGGTAGATCCAAAGGTGATGAATTAGTAAAGGTAAATGTAATAATTCCTACGCAATTAACCGAAGAACAACGCAGACTAATTGAAGAATTTGCTAAATTATCTAGTGAAAAACAATCATCAGAAAGTTTTACTGATAAAATAAGGAGGGCTTTTAGATAGTATGCCTACTTACGAATACGAATGTACAAATTGTAAATACCGTTTTGAGATCTTTCAAGGTATAAAGGAAGCTCCTCATAAATTTTGTCCAAAATGTGGCTCTTCTTTAAAGAGACTTATCGGTAAAGGGGCAGGAATAATATTTAAAGGTAGTGGTTTCTATGCAACAGACTACCGAAAAGGAAAGCCTCCTAAAGAAGAAACTTCCCAGAATATATGCTGTCATTCTCAAGATAAAAAGGGAGAAAAAGATTAGTATTTTTTTAAGATACTGGTTGATTGTCTTTTTATGGGCTTATTTTATATTCTATTCCTCTTCAATTCCGCAGGATAAAGTTCCTTCTTTATTTCCTTTTCAAGATATTCTATACCATCTTATCGTGTATCTAATATTGGCTTTTCTTTTAAAACGCGCTATAATAAAAACTTTTAGAGGTATAGATATAAGAAGAAGTTTCTTTATTACAGTTTTATTTTGTCTAATCTATGCTTTTAGTGATGAACTCCATCAAGGTTTTGTAGGAAGGGATTTTTCTATAATAGATATTTCTGTAGATGGTTTAGGTATAATTATGGGAACTAATCTCTACTTATGGCAAAGATAAAACCATTTAAGGGTTTTTTTTACAATCCTGCAAAAATTCCTGAACTGGGGAAGGTGGTTTGTCCACCTTACGATGTAATTGATACTGAAGCTCAAGATTATTATTCCTCTTTAAGCCCTTATAATATGGTCCATCTTATCTTAAGAAAGGATATAGAAGGTCAGGATAAATACTTCCTTGCCAGTCAATACCTTAATAAATGGATTGAGGAGAAAATCCTTATCCCTGACGAAAAGCAATCTATTTATTTTTATCTTCAAGAATACAAGCTGAAAGGGGAGAAGAAGTTGCGCTTAGGCTTTATTGGCCTTTTGAGTTTAGACAGTTCAAAAGGTAATATCTTTTCTCACGAATACACCCATATAGAACCTAAAGAAGACCGTTTCAGTTTGCTTAAAGCGGTGAGAGCAAATTTAAGTCCTATATTTGTTTTATTTCAAGATAAACACCGCATAATAAAGAGATTATATGATGAAGCTATATCTAGTAAAAAACCATTTATAGAATTAAAAGATAAAGATTCTATACATAGACTTTTCAAAATTCAAGAACCTAATTATCTAAAGATGTTACAAGACGCTATGGAAGATAGAGATATCTTTATCGCTGATGGTCACCATCGGTATGAGGTAGCTTTAGCTTACCGTGATTATATGAGACAACAACAAAAAGTGATAGAATCTGAAAGTGACTTTGAATACATTATGGCATATTTTACCAATGTAGAATCAAAAGGGTTAGTTATTTTAGCTGTACATCGCTTTGTAAAAGGTATAAATTTAGACGATTCAAATTTAAAAGATATGCTATTTACATATTTTGATATAGAAGAGATAAAAGAAAAATCTAAATTTTTCTTCTACTTAGAGAAATCAGGATTAACTCAAAATACTATAGGTCTTTACCGTAACAAACATTTTTTTCTTTTACGCTTGAAGAATGTCAAAATTTTAGATAAAATGTTAATAGATAAACCTAAACTCTATTGTAGGTTAGATATCTCTATATTAAATCATCTTATCTTTGAAAGGATTTTAAATATAAAACCAGATGATAAAGAAAGGATTATATTTAGTTATGACAGAGATGCTTTAATTCAGCAAGCAGACAGTGATAAAAGAGATATGGTATTTTTTCTTAATCCAATAAAGGTAGAGTATCTTGTTTCTTTGGCAGCTAAAGGTTGGCGTTTGCCTCCCAAAACGACTTATTTTTATCCTAAACTACTTTCTGGTTTAATCATAAATAAGCATACTTAAAAATATGGCACTTTTTGGTAAACCCAAATATACTATTGTAAGGATAAAAAAGAAGGAGATCCCTGATGGGCTTTGGACTAAATGCGAGGGATGTAACGAAACACTCTACAATAAAACTTTGGAGGAGAATCTAAGGGTATGTCCTAAGTGCGATTTTCATTTCACCTTAGGTGCTTATGAACGTATAAAACTCCTTATTGACGAAGAGACTTTTAGAGAGTATGATAAAGATATGTTGCCTACAGACCCCTTAAATTTTAAAGGTCCTAAAAGTTATTTAGAGAAGTTTACTCAAGATCAACAGGCTACAGGTTTAAAGGAAGCAGCGGTATGGGGAGAGGGTCTTTTGGATAATAAAAAAGTAATTATCGCAGTTACAGATTCTCGCTTCATTATGGGCTCTATGGGTTCGGTAGTGGGAGAAAAAATTACCCGTGCAATAGAAAGATCAACTCAACAGGAACTTCCTTTAATTATCGTATCAGGCTCAGGAGGAGGAGCGCGTATGTATGAGGGGACTTTAAGTCTTATGCAGATGGCTAAAACTGCAGGAGC
Organism: Candidatus Omnitrophota bacterium; assembly: GCA_023819505.1. Classification (GTDB taxonomy): domain Bacteria; phylum Omnitrophota; class Gorgyraeia; order Gygaellales; family JAMWCP01; genus JAMWCN01. Next base: position 15,393 of record JAMWCN010000013.1, read on the forward strand.
TCTTTCTTACCATCATAAAAAGGGTCTTCTTTATATCTCTGTTCTTACCAATCCTACTATGGCAGGAGTGATGGCTTCCTTTGCTGGTTTAGGAGATATAATTATTGCTGAACCAAAAGCATTGATCGGCTTTACGGGTCCAAGAGTGATTGAACAGACGATAAGACAAAAATTACCTGTAGGATTTCAGCGTTCAGAATTTCTTTTAGAGCACGGTCTTATCGATATGATTGTACATAGAAAGAATTTAAAATCCACTTTAAGTCAAATCCTCAAATATTTTAGTTAAAGTTATGGCACAGGTAAGTCTTAAGAATGTAACTAAGATATTTCCTTCAGGTATAAAAGCGGTAGATAATATTTCATTGGGAGTAGAGAATAAAGAATTTGTAGTTTTGGTAGGACCTTCTGGATGTGGAAAATCTACTACTTTAAGGATGATTGCAGGTTTAGAGGAAGTAACTTCAGGGGAGATCTATATAGGGGATAGAAAAGTAAATGATATTCCTGCAAAAGATAGAGATATCGCCATGGTTTTTCAGAACTATGCTTTATATCCTCATTTTACAGTCTATGAGAATATGGCTTTTGGTTTAAGGTTAAGGCGTTATCCTAAAAGTGAAATTGATCGTAGGGTAAAAGAAGCAGCGGAAATTTTAGGTATAAAACATCTGCTTTTACGTCGGCCAAGAGAACTATCCGGTGGAGAAAGGCAGAGGGTAGCGGTAGGAAGAGCGATAGTAAGAAAACCCCTTGTATTTTTATTTGATGAACCTTTAAGTAATCTTGATGCAAAGATGCGTGTTCAGATGCGTACAGAGATCCATAGACTACATATCCGATTACAATCTACTATGATATATGTTACCCATGATCAGGTAGAAGCGATGACTATGGGAGATCGCATTGCAGTAATGAAGGATGGAGTGATTCAGCAGGTAGCTGATCCTATGACTTTGTATGAAAAACCAAAGAATAAATTTGTAGCGAGTTTTATTGGTTCGCCACCTATGAATTTTATAACCGGAAGAATTATTAAAAAAGATGGTAAGCTTTATTTTGATGAGGAAAGAATTAGAGTGAAACTTATAGAAGAGATGTATCCTAAGATGGAAGCCTATTTAGACAAGGAAGTAATTTTTGGAATAAGGCCGGAGGATATCTACGATAAATTATTCGTTTCCGAAGCACCTCCGGAAAATACAGTAAGAGTTACCTGTGATGTAGTAGAGCCTATGGGTTCAGAGGTCTATTTACATCTAAATACAGGAAAACACAGTTTTATTGCCCGCGTAGGTGCTTATAACCGTCCGCCGATAAACCAGGATATGGACCTGGTTTTTGATATGAGCAAGGTGCACTTTTTTGATAAAGATACCGAAGAAACAATTATATAAGATAGGTATCTTTTTTACATTATCCTTTCTTTATTTTCTCTTAGTTGCCTTTTTTTTAATCAAATTTAATCCCTTATTTGTAATTTTAATTTTTTTTATCCCTTTAGTTTTAATCATTTTTCTATGTTGGCAGAGATATTTTCATAAAAGGATAGATTTATCTCTAAAAGTTCAAAAATTACAGGAGAGAATAAATATAATAAAAAATGAGTTAGAAAAAAATTCTAAAATCTTTTCTGTTTTAAATGAACACATCAAACATTACCAGAGTCTAAAAGTACTTATTGAGAGTATAAATAGCCAGTTAAATTTTGAAAGGCAAATTAATATTCTTATGGAGGCAGTTTTTAATCTCATCGCTATAGGAAAAGGAAACTGTCTTTTATATCTTGTTGATCCGCATACTCAAAAACTAAATCTTTTTGCTACTTATAAAGAAGACCCTTCAGTAATAATTAAAGCTAAAGAAGGGGATATATTTGATTGGTGGGTTATAAAACATAACTGCCCTCTTTTGGTAGAAGATGTTAAAAAGGATTTTCGTTTTGATTTGGATAAAATTGATAAAGAATTTCTGCGCTCTATAGGTTCACTAATTATCAGTCCCCTGGTAAGTAATGAGAAAATATTAGGCCTTATCAGACTGGACCATCCTCAAAGTTATTTCTACGAACAGACAGATTTAAGATTATTGGTTACAATTTCAGATTTTAGCGGTGTTGCTTTGGAGAACACAAAGCTATTTGAAGAAACACAACAGTTAGCTATCAGAGATTCTTTGACAGGTTGTTATACTAAGGGATACCTTCTGGAGCGTATAAAAGAGGAATTCTCTTTTGCGATAGCAAAGAATATCCCTTTATCTTTACTAATGATCGATATAGATCATTTTAAAAGATATAATGATACGTTTGGTCATATAGCAGGCGATATCGTATTGAAACAGATAGGTGAGCTTATAATGAGATACTTTGAAGGTTATCAGGCAATGACTTTTAGATTCGGGGGTGAAGAATTCTGTGTTCTGTTACCTTCAACTTCTAAAGAAGTAGCGGTTCGTTTAGCAGAGGGTCTGCGTAAAGCGGTAGAGAAAGAGGAGTTTTTATTGCGTCAAAAAAAGACATCCGTTACTATCTCTATAGGAGTTGCCTGTGCACCCCTGGATACTATCTTACAGGATGAATTTATAAAGAAAGCGGATCTTTTTCTTTATCAAGCAAAGATGAAAGGGAGGAATAGAGTTTGTTATTCTTAATCTTTATAATATCAATTATTTTAAATCTCAGTATCTATATTTTATTTAGAAAATTCTTAAGAGATAAATTGTTAAAAGAAGAAACTAATCTTTTAGATTTAGATAGAATACAAAGAGAACTAACTGCTAAATTAGATAAGATGAATAAAGATATAGAGATATTAAAATACGATCTTAATTCTCATATCCAGTTATATGAGGTAACTAAAGATATCTCTAAGTATTTAAATGAAGAAGATATATTTAATATATTTAAAGATAAGCTTAACAAATTTATTGTATATAGAGAATGCCTCTTTATAAAAAAGCAAACTTTAGATTTAGAAATATCTGAAGATGATTTTATATTTAAACTCAATATTAATGACAAAATTTTAGGATACTTGGTGCTTAAAGGTTGCAAATCATCTATAGATAAGGAGAAATTCTCTATTTTGGCAGAACAGTTTTTACTTACTTTAAAGAGAGCAAAGTTATATCAGCAAGTTCAGGAGCTTTCCATAATTGATTCTTTAACTGGTCTTTTTAACCGTAGATATTTTTTAGAACGCTTAGAAGAAGAGATAGAGCGTACTAAAAAGTTTAGTCTTTATCTTTCTTTCCTTATGCTCGATATCGATAATTTTAAATACTATAATGACAATTTTGGACACTTGGTAGGAGATGCGATTTTGAAGAATACTTCTTCAGTTATAAAAGAAAATACACGCCATATAGATTTAGTAGCCCGCTACGGTGGAGAAGAGTTCGCTATACTTTTACCAGAAACTACCAAAACAGGAGCATATTTTGCTGCTGAACGTATCCGTAAAAATTTAGAGAAACAAACTATCCGGGCTTACGATGAAGAATTAAATATTACTGTAAGTATAGGTGTAGCTTCTCTACCTGAAGATGCTACTACCTCTTTGGAGCTCATTGAGAGGTCAGATAAAGCTCTATATAAAGCAAAGAGATTTGGTAAGAATCGTGTTTGTATTTATAAAGCTTGAAAAAGTTATATTTTTAATATAAAATAAAACTTCAATATGAAATATATAATAGGAGTAGATTTAGGAGGCACAAATTTAAGGATAGGACTTTTTGATAATAAGTTGAATATAAAAGAAAAGGTGAGTTTTGATACAGCTGATTTTAAGACAAAAGATTCCCTACTTAATATAATTGTTAAATCTATTAAAGATATAATTAACCGCTATAATTTGACTAAAAAGATGATTTTGGGTGTAGGTTTAGGAGTTCCTGGACCAGTAAATTCTAAAAGAGGATTAGTATATTTTTTCCCTAATATTAAAGGATGGCAGAATGTAAATTTATTAAAAATTCTAAAACAGAAATTAGATGTTCCTATCTATATAGATAATGATACCAATCTTACAAGTTTAGCAGAAGCTAACTTAGGTGCAGGCAAGATCTACAAGAATTTAGTTTGTATAACTTTAGGCACAGGGGTAGGTGGAGGTATAATTATAGATAAGGAGCTTTATCGGGGGAGCAATTTTATTGCAGGAGAGATCGGACATATCCCTATAAATGAGAAAGGTCCTCTCTGTAGTTGTGGTTCAATTGCCTGTTTAGAAAGTTATGTTGGCAAGTTTAGATTAATTAAGAAAGCAAAAGCAATTTTTGGTAAAAATATAGGATTAGAAAGGATAAGTTATTTAGCTAAAAAAAGAAATCCCAAAGCAATTACTTTCTGGAAAGATGTGGGTAAGAAATTAGGTGTTGCACTTTCAGGGGTGGTAAATCTCCTTAATCCCGATGCTATAATTATCGGTGGAGGGATAAGTAATGTTGGTAAATATCTTTTTGATAGTATTCAAGAAACAATAAAAAAAAGAGCTATGCCTATTCAGGCAAGACATGTTAAAGTTTTAAAAGCAAGATTAAAAGATTCAGGAATTTTGGGAGCAGCTCTTTTAGTAAAAATGAGTAATAAATAGTAATGTTGATATTTATTGATTCTGCAAATTTAAAAGAAATTCAGGAGTGCGTAGAGTGCGGTCTTATCGATGGAGTGACTACCAATCCCACATTGATTGCTAAAGAGAATCAACCACAGCAGGAGTTATTGGAAAAGATATGCCTTAAAGTATCTGGTCCTGTAAGCGCAGAAGTTATTTCTTTGGATTCTAAAGGGATGATCGAAGAGGCAAGAAATTTAAGTAAGATCGCTTCTAATATTGTAGTAAAGATACCGCTAACTAAAGATGGTCTTAAAGCAGTAAAGGTACTTTCAAGTGAGGGTATAAAGACAAATGTTACTTTGTGTTTCTCTCCTACTCAGGCTCTTTTAGCAGCTAAGGCAGGATGCGATTATATCAGTCCTTTTATCGGTAGGCTCGATGATATAAGTCATAGAGGTATGGATTTAGTTCGTCAGATCAAACAGATTTACTCTAATTATAATTTTAAGACTAAAATAATCGTTGCTTC
>JAMWCN010000099.1 GCA_023819505.1 Candidatus Omnitrophota bacterium
TTTCTAAAATCCATCTGATATGATTTTCTATCCCCAAATTGAGGAGCTGAATTTAATGCTTCTCTAAAAGGACCATAAAAATTTGAAGCATATTTTGCTGAATAAGCCAAAATTCCTGTTTCTTTAAGCCCATTCTTATCCAAAGTTTCTCTTATTACTTTAACCTGACCATCCATCATTGCTGAAGGTGCAACAAAATCCGCTCCTGCCCGGGCATGGGATAGAGCAATTTTAGATAATATTTTTAATGTCTCATCATTATCTACAATGTAGTTTTGCGTTTTTGCGGAAATTTTGCGTTTTTGCGGTGTTACAATTCCACAATGCCCATGTGAAGTGTATCCGCAAAGACAAACATCAGAAATAATGACTATATCTTTTATATTCTTCTTTATTACCTTAATCGCCCTTTGCACAATGCCATTCTCAGAATAAGCTTCTGAACCAAGATCGTCCTTCCTTTTGGGAATCCCAAAAAGAAGAATTGCTTTAATCCCTGAATCCTTAATTTCTTTTATCTCCTCTATTAAATCATCAACAGATAAGCGAAAAACTCCCGGCATAGATTTAATTTCTTCTCTTTTATTCTTACCTTCAATTACAAAATAAGGCATAATCAAATCTTTTGGCAAAAGCTGAGTTTGGCTTACCAGCCCTCTTATCTGGGGAGTTGTTCTTAATCTTCTTAGTCTATACATCTCTTAATTCCTTAAGTTGACAAAATAAGCCGCGCTTAAAATGTAAACTTAATCGCAAATTAGCCCTTGCTTTTTTAATTCTTTCCTTGTAACTTCTCCAATATAATTAACTTTGAGTTTCTTAGGAATTTTATTATACCTTTTTACAAAATTCCTCACCGTTGATGGCGAGGTGAACATAATCTCATCAAAAAAATCCAGATCCAAATCCGGTAAATCCTTAGGCATTACATTTCTATAAGCTACACAAGATGTAACTTTTGCTCCTTGTAATTTTAATCCAACTTTCAATCCTTTATCCGAAATATCTGATTGAGGTAGAAATATTTTTTTATCTTTCAGGTCAATTTTTTTAAATTCCTCTAACAATCCTTTTGAACTCTCTACTTTGGGAACTAAATCAGCGATAATCCCGAATTCTAAGAGCCTATTTTTTGTAGAATTCCCAATCACCCCAATCTTTATTCTGTTTAATCTTCTGGCATCATAACCTAATTTATGAAACCTTTTGAAAAAATACTCTACACCATACCTTGAGGAAAAGACTATCCAGTCAAATTCTTCAATTTGTTTGATCATTTTATCTAAATCTGTATAATCATCTAAAGGCTCAATCTTAATCAGGGGAAGATGAAAATAAATTCCCTTTGTAAAAAATCTCTCCCCAGAAATTCCAGTAAAAAGAATACGCTTAGATTTCCTTAACCAGTTAAAGTCTTTTTCCAATTTTACCACTTCACCGATAATAATTACTACCGGAGGCTTGAGGTCTTTTTCTTTTACCTTTTTCACAATATCTCTCAAAGTTCCCCTTACCATTTTCTGGGTAATCAAGCTTGCCTCCTGAATTACCGCTACCGGTGTGTATGGAGATTTACCCGAGGCAACCAACCTTCCAATTATCCCTGGAAGATTCTCCAGCCCCATATAGAAAACAATTGTTCCAATTTTACTTAAACTTTCCCAATCAATAGAGCTTTCTAATTTCCTCAGGTCCTCATGACCGGTAACCAAGACACAACTGGAAGCAAATCTCCTATCGGTTAAAGGAATTCCGCTAAAGCAACCCGCTCCACTTGCGGCGGTAACTCCGGGAACAATCTCAAACTCTATTTTATTCTTAACCAAAATATCCAATTCTTGAGATAATCGGCTAAAAATAGAAGGGTCTCCGTTTTTTAACCTCACTACTTTTTTACCTTCTTTTGCCTTTTTAACAATAATTTCATTTATCTTTTCTTGATGAATTAAAAATCCATCGGAATATCTATCTCTGCCCAACTTATCGCAACAGATTAGTTCTGCATCTTCTTTAGCCTCATCTAAAATTTTTCTATCCACAAGATAATCATAGATTACCACATCTGCTTCTTTTAAAATATTTAAACCCCTCAGGGTAATTAAATCTGTCTTTCCCGGACCGGCTCCAATGAGATATACTTTACCTTCCATCCAAAACCTTCAGAAAATTTATTAAATCTCTATTATCCTTTCTTACCTCTATGGCCAATGAACCTTGTAATGGGTGCGGGGTGAGAATCGCAAAGGGAATTCTCTGGGCAATCCTATTTTCCAATCCCAATCTCATCAAGGCACAAGCAGCAACAATTAGGGCATCTAAATTATCCTTATCTAATTTTTCTAATCTCTCCTCAATGTTTCCCCGGATATCTACAATTTGAAAATCTGGGCGATATCTTTTTAACTCGACCTTTCTCCTTAAACTACTGGCACCAATCTTTGCACCCTGGGGAAGTTTATTAAGCTTCAAATTATTTTTTGAGACTAAAGCATCATAAGGATCGATAGATTTTGTAATTGCAGCGATAGTTAATCCATTAGGTATTACATCGGGTAAGTCCTTAGCACTATGGACAGCAAAATCGATTTCTTCTTTTAAAAGTGCTTCTTCTATTTCCTTAGTAAAGAAATCTGTTCCCTCAATTTCAGAAATAGGTGTAACTTTATCCTTATCCCCATAGGTATCAATACCGATTACCTCATACAGGAATTCAGGATAAAATCTCCTTAAAGAATTTACAATCTCTTCCACCTGCTTTAAGGCAAGCGGACTTCTTCGCGTTCCAATGCGGTAATTTCTTCCCATAATTTCTCCGTTTCTTTTTCTACAATCTCTTCTGCCTTGGGTATTTCTCTTTTTCTTTTTTCTAAATTCTTCTCAATCAAAAAATTCAAATCCTCTAAATCAAATAGTTCTATACCCTCTATATTTCTTACTTCGGGTGAAACATCTCTGGGGACAGCCAAATCAATAATCAAAATGGGTTTTTTAATATCAACTAGATCCTCTCTCTTTATTATTAGATGGGGACTAGCAGTTGCACTAATAATTACATCTGCATCTCTTAATTTCTCTCTTAATCTATCGAACCTTACGGCTTCTCCATCAATATGCTCCGCCAATCTTAGAGCCTTCTCATAAGTTCGATTAGCCACAAAGACTGTATCTGTTCTTTCCTTCTTTAAATATCTTAAGACCAATTCAGAAATCTTACCCACCCCAATAATCAATATTCTTTTATCAGAAAGAAAATTAAATTTTGTTTTTATAAGTTCCATAACTACACTTCCTATAGAAATTTTACCCTTTGAAATCTCTGTTCCCCTTCTTACCTTTAAACAAGTCTCTATGGCCCTCTCAAAGACCGTATCCAATAACCTATCTATAACTTCTAATATCCTTGCTTGTTGCCAGGCAGATTTTACCTGTCCTAAGATTTGCGTTTCACCAATAATTTGAGAGTCAAGGCCTGAGGCTACACGAAAAAGATGACCGACCACATCTCGCTCTAAAAAGAAATAAAAATAACCTAATTCGTTGTTTTTAATTCCTAACTCGTTAAGTAAAAAAACCCTTGCTTCATCTATAAAATCTGTAGTCACATATATCTCTGTCCGATTACAGGTAGAAAGAATTACTATTCCATTTAAAATTCTGTTCTGAGAAAATTTAATCAGGGTTTCTGAAATCTTTTTTTTAGGAAATGAATATTTTTCTCTAACCGCTAAGGGGGAAGTTTTATGACTTATTCCTAAAATAAAAAGGCTCATTTTATTTCAACTTATAGCGGAACCTGCTCTTCAACTCTAAGATATCTTCTATCAATACGATATTTAAGATTCACGCTATTAACTCCCTAATTTTTTTATGAATATCATCTCTTATTTTTCGGAAAAACTCAATAGATTTTCCCTT
>JAMWCN010000100.1 GCA_023819505.1 Candidatus Omnitrophota bacterium
GAAGGTTTACTTAAATGCGAAGTTTCTCTTACCGCAAAGTATCTCAGAGGTGAACTTAAGATCCCTTTACCAGATTTTAGGCGTTCCTATAAAGAAAAACCTTATATAGAAATTCAAGGTGCAAAAGAGCATAATTTAAAAAATATTACTGTAAAGTTTCCTTTAGGCGTATTTATTTGTGTTACCGGTGTTTCTGGTTCAGGTAAGTCAACTTTAGTAGATGAGACACTTTATCGAGCTTTAGCTAAAAAGATATACCATTCTAAATTAAAACCAGGCAAATTCGATAAGATTATTGGTTTAGATTATGTAGATAAAGTAATCGTTGTGGATCAGTCTCCTATTGGTAGAACTCCACGCTCTAATCCTGCTACCTATACAGGTGTATTTACTCCTATAAGGGAACTATTTAGCCAACTTCCAGAAGCACGCATCCGAGGTTTTAAACCTGGTAGATTCAGTTTTAATGTAAAAGGTGGCAGATGTGAAGCCTGTCAAGGCGATGGGATAAAGAGAATAGAGATGCATTTTCTACCTGATGTTTATGTAAGATGCGATGTTTGTAAAGGTAGACGTTTTAACGAACAGACTTTAGAAGTAAAATATAAAGGTTATTCTATCGCAGATATCTTGGAACTTTCTGTTGAAGAGTCAAGACAGCTTTTTCAGAATATCCCTCGGATAAAGAGCATCTTAGATACTCTGTACGATGTAGGTTTAGGTTATATCCAATTAGGACAATCTGCTACTACTCTTTCAGGAGGTGAGGCTCAGAGGATAAAGTTGGCTTCAGAGTTAAGTAAACGTGCTACGGGTAGAACTGTATACATATTAGATGAGCCTACAACAGGTCTACATTTTGCTGATGTGAATAATCTTATATCAGTTCTTCAACGTTTAGTAGATATGGGCAATACCGTAATTGTTATTGAGCATAATTTAGAAGTTATCAAATGTGCAGATTATATAATAGATTTGGGCCCAGAGGGTGGTGAAAAAGGAGGAGATTTAATAGCCTGCGGAAGTCCTGAGGAGATCTGTAAAGTAGAGAGTTCCTATACAGGATATTTTTTAAGAAAATTATTGAATAAGAAATAGAAAAGTGATATAGTTTATAAAACTATGCTGAGGAATTTTTTTATTATAGGTAGTTTAATTGTTATTTTTAGCTTCTCCTTATTTGCTCAAGAGATTTCCAAAGAGGAAGAGGCTATTTTTGTAGCCCAGAAAGCCCAAGAGGATGGATTCTATGAGGTTGCTTTAGATCTATACCAGCGTTTTTTGGATAATTATCCCCAGAGTAAAAAAATCCCTGAGGTAAATCTCTACATCGGTCAATGTTATTTTTTTGAAAAAAATTATGTTGAAGCTCTTAAAAGATTCGAATCCCTACTAAACGATCCTAAGGCAGAACGGATAAAGGATGCCTCTCTTTACTGGATAGGAGAAGTATATTTTTCTAAAAATGATTTCAATCAAGCAGCTAATTATTATAAAAATATCATTGATAATTTTAGTCAATCTTTATATGTAAGGTCTGCTTACTATTCATTAGGTTGGTGTTTCTATCAGACAAAAGACTACCTTAAAGCTTTAGAATGCTTTAGGAAATTAAAAGAAAATTATCCTACCAAAGATGAGTTCTTTTTAAACGCAACTTTTAAGATTATGGATTGTCTCTATTATTTGAGAGACTATCAAAAACTAAAAGAGGAAGTTCAAAGTTATCTTAAGATCAATCCCAAAGATAAAAATTTAGGGCTTCTTACATTTTATCTTGCGGAAGCAAATTACTATACAGGTAATTTTCAATTATCTTATGAACTTTACTTTAAATTAATCAAAGAGATAGATGTTGAAAAAAGGATCAAAAATCTTTCTAAATTGGGTTTGGGTTGGTCTTGTATAAAAATGGAAAAATATAAAGAAGCAGAGGAGATTTTTAATCAGATAGAAAATACCTCTTTGGATACAAAGGATAAAGAAATTTTCCTTTTAGGTAAAGCCACCCTTCTTAACAAAAAACAAAATTTCTTAGATTCCTTAAAAGTCTACGATGAACTTTCAAAGAAGGCAGAACAGCTTGAGGTGATTATTCAAGCTTATTTAGGTAAGGCAGACTCACTCTATAATTTGGCTCGGTATCAGGAAGCAATTGGTATCTATAAGGAGGCAATAGATAGGTTATCTAAAGAAGAGATATTTAAAGAATTCCAGGATAAGTTATATTATAATTTAGCCTGGAGTTATCTAAAAGCAGGTCTATTTAAAGAAGCAATTAATGAGTTTCAGAAAATCGCCTCTAGTTCTGAAGATAAGATGATTAAAGTCTCCAGTCTATGTTTGGCAGCAGATGCCTATCAAGATTCAGGTTCTTATGATAAAGCTATTGAAGTTTACAGCGAAATCTTAAAAAACTATCCTAATACTTTATACAGCGATTACATCCAATATCAGATAGGTTTATCCTATCTTAGAAAACAGGATTATGATTCTGCAATTCTCTGCTTTAAGAATCTTTTAATTAATTTCCCCAATTCCCAACTGTTAGATGAGGCAAACTACGCTTTAGCTTTAACTTACTTTCAGAAAGAAGATTATCCTAAAACAGCTGAAGTACTCTCTTCTTTTAAAGATAAATTCAAAGATAGCCCTTTGAGAGCAGAAGCCTTATATCTTTATGGGAGTAGTCTCTACAATATTGAGAAATTTTCTGAGGCGATAGAAATTTTTAAAGAGATAACTAGAGATTTTACTCAAAATAAAGAGTTGGTTCAGAAAGCAGAATATGAGATTGCTGATTGCTACTATCGCTTGGGAAATCAGGAGGAGGCAGTTTCTCGCTTTAACCTTTTAAGGGTAAAGTATCCAGAATCGAGTTTTACCAGTGAAGTTCTCTGGTGGTTGGGTGCTTACTATTATCAAAAAGGAAACCTCTCTTTAGCAAAACGGTATTTTGAAAATCTTATTCAAAATTTTCCTCAGAGTAATTTAATTTCCGATGCCTATTATGCTTTGGGTTCAATCTATGAAGAAGAGAATAATTTTGAAATAGCGATATCAAATTTTCAAAAAACAAGAGAGATCGCAGAACCAGATTTAGCAGGCCAAGCTACAATCGCTATTGCGGATATACTTCTGAAGAAAAGTTCTTATCCGGAGGCAATTAAAATATACCTTGAAATAATAAAAGAATATCCAGGATTAGCGGGTTTAGTCTATCCGAAATTAGCAGAAGCCTATAGACTATCAGGTAATCTTAAAGAAGCAGTTAACTTTTACCGTAAAGCTTTAGGTTCTAGTCCTTCAAAACAACTTGGAGCTTTACAATTTAAAATTGCTGAATGTTTAGAGGAGGAAAAAAATTTTCAGGAAGCTATTGAGGAGTATCTAAAGGTAAGTTATCTTTATCCTGAAGATGAAGTTTTAGTAGCACGTGCTTTGATAAGAGTGGCTCAAATCTACGAGGATAAAGGTGAATTAAAAGAAGCATTAAATATATACGATAAAGTAATTTCTTTAGGGGTTCAAGAGGCAAAGTACGCTCAAGAGAGGATCGAATACCTAAAGAAATCTCTAAAATATTAACAAAGGAGGAGAAAATTATGTGGCAGTTTTTTTTAAAAGGTGGAGTGTTGATGTGGCCTATCCTTTTATGTTCCATATTCGCCTTAGCGATTATTATAGAAAGATTCTTTTTTCTACATAGGATAAAGATGGATACGAGAGAATTCTTAAATAAAATTTTAGATAAAATGAAACGTCATCAGGTAAAAGAGG
>JAMWCN010000014.1 GCA_023819505.1 Candidatus Omnitrophota bacterium
ATATTTCTTTTTTATTATATAATTTAAGATCAAGATGAGAAAATACAACATTGCAGTAGTAGGTGTGGGAGCGGTAGGGGTAGAGATACTTAAGATCCTGAAAGAGAGGTCTTTACCTATAGCTGAAGTAAAAGTTTTTGCTCGTTCAGAAAGGGATATAGAGGTCAATGGAGATATTTATTCTGTTAAAGGTATATCCAGTGAAGGTTTTGAAGGTATAGATTTTGCTCTTTTTGCAGGAACTGAGGGAGAGAAAGGTGCCTCCGTTACTTATGCTCCGGAAGCGATTAAAAGAGGAGCGATAGTAATTGATAACGGTGCAGATTTTAGATTAAAACCCGATGTTCCTTTGGTAGTGCCTGAGGTGAATCCTCAGGATATAAAAAAACATAAAGGATTGATATCTAATCCAAATTGTTCTACTATCCAATTGGTAGTAGCTATTTGGCCGATATATAAAAAGATAGGTATAAAAAGGATTATAATCACTACTTTTCAGGCTGCCTCAGGTGCAGGTAAATCTGCGGTAGATCAACTCTTTAATGAAATAAATGAGGTAGTTTCAAATCAGGATTATAAGAACTTAAAAGTTCCAAGGGTTCTTCCTCAACAGCTTGCTTTTAATCTTTTCCCCCAGATTGGAAATTTTGCTGAATTTGATTATACCTCTGAGGAATGGAAGTTAGTAAAGGAAACAAAGAAAATTCTCCACGATGATAAGATAAAGATAACTGCTACCTGTGTAAGGGTGCCAGTAAAGACAGGTCATTCTGAAGCAATTTATCTTGAGACAAAAAATACTTTTACTGTTGAGCAGATAAAAGATCTATTAAGCAAAGCTCCAGGAATAAAATTGATAGATGAACCGCAAAGTAATCTCTATCCTATGCCTAAGGACGCAGAAGGTAAAGACGATGTTTTTGTTGGTCGTATCCGCAAAGATCCATTTTCAAAATTTGGTCTTTGGCTTTGGGTCGTTTCTGATAATCTCCGTAAAGGAGCTGCCTTAAATGCTATCCAGATTTTAGAACACCTTCTCATCTTTAAAAAATAGTATGACATTTTTAAGGAATATAAAATTGACTATAGAGTACGATGGTTCTTGTTACCGTGGTTGGCAGACTCAAAGGTTAGGGATTAAAACAGTTCAGAAGACAATCGAAGATACTTTAGAAAAAATTCTCTGCGAGAAGGTAAAACTTATCGCTTCAGGAAGAACCGATTCAGGGGTTCATGCGTTAGGGCAAGTAGCTAACTTTAAAACCAATTCTTCGATTCCTAAGTATAAGTTGCTTTACGCATTAAATTCTCTTTTGCCGAAAGACATTGTAGTTAAAAAAGTAGAAGATGTAGATATGGATTTTCATAGCCGTTTCTCTGCTATTTCTAAAATTTATCGCTACACTATTTTAAATAGTAAAATACGCTCTCCATTCTTAAATAAGAGGGCATTTTTTTATCCTTATCCTTTAGATATAAATTTGATGAGAAGGGAAGCAAAGAAACTTTTAGGAAGACATAATTTTTTAGCATTTCAAAATTCTGATAAGGTAAAAAGGGATTCTATAAGGAGGATAAAAAAAATTCGTATTTTAAAAGAGGGGAATCTTATCCATATAGATATAGAAGCGGATGGTTTTGTTTATGGGATGGTGCGTAATATCGTAGGGGTATTGCTTCAAATTGGCAGAAAAAAACCCATTAATATTGAAGAGTTATTAAAATCTAAAATTAAGCCTTCCGGTTATTTTAAAGTTCCTGCCGAAGGTCTCTATCTAGTAAAAGTAAATTATTAAGTTTTTGATACACTTGACTTAATAAAAAAATATGCTATACTTTAATTCCTATGCAAAAAACTTATTTAGCTAAAAAACAGGATATAAAGATGAAATGGTATCTTGTAGATGCGGAAGGAAAAATCTTAGGGAGGTTGGCTACTCGGATCGCTACTATTTTAAAGGGGAAGCATAAGCCCATATTTAGCCCCCATATAGATACAGGTGACGGAGTAATTGTTATAAATGCTTCTAAGATTAAAGTTACTGGTAAAAAATTAAAAGAAAAGCTCTACCGCAAGCATTCTGGATACCCAGGGGGATTTAAAGAGGTTCCATTAGAGACACTTTTGAAGAAAAGTCCTCAAACAGTGATAAGGTTAGCAGTTAAAAGGATGCTTCCTTTAGGACCTCTAGGTAGAAGGATGCTTAAAAAATTAAAGATCTATCCTGATGATAAACATCCCCATGCAGGTCAAAAACCCATCATTTTGGAGGTGTAATTCTTATGGAAAATCAGAAGCTAAATCATATTATGGCAGTAGGTAGACGGAAAGAAGCGGTTGTAAGGGTAAAACTTATTCCTGGAACAGGTAAAATAATTGTAAATAAAAGACCCTTTGAGGAATATTTTCCTTTAGAGACACAGCGGATTGTCATAAAACAACCTTTAGAGCTTACAGGTAGTTTAAATAAATATGATATATACGCTAATATTAAAGGTGGAGGGATCTCTGGACAAGCAGGTGCCTTAAGGCATGGTATCAGTCGTGCCTTAGCAGATATAGAACCTTCACTGAAAGAGATCTTAAGGAGAGAAGGTTT
Organism: Candidatus Omnitrophota bacterium; assembly: GCA_023819505.1. Classification (GTDB taxonomy): domain Bacteria; phylum Omnitrophota; class Gorgyraeia; order Gygaellales; family JAMWCP01; genus JAMWCN01. Next base: position 2,601 of record JAMWCN010000014.1, read on the forward strand.
CCTTACGCGCGATCCACGTATGAAAGAACGCAAAAAGTACGGTCAAAAAGGTGCTCGTAAGCGCTTCCAGTGGACAAAGAGATGATTTACTAAGCAATTTATTAATCTTAAAATTTTACTTATCCCGCGGAAGCGGGATTTTTTATTTATCTCGACGAAAAATATATTGACCATTTAATTTTAACGTTATATAATCAATCTCAAAAAGATGATAAAGGTAGGAATAATAGGAGCTACAGGTTATACGGGAGAAGAGCTTATTAATCTACTTTTAAAACATCCAGAGGTAAGGATCTGTTATCTTTCTGCAAAGATTCAATTTCCCCAAAAGATCTCTGAGATATTTAAAAAATTCAAAGCTCGTATAGAGATTGTTTGTGAAGAACTAAATTTTGAAAAAGTTTCTTCTCAATGCGAGCTTGTATTTACCGCTTTGCCACATACAGTCTCAATGGAGATTGTTCCAAGACTTTTAAATGCAAAGTTAAAAGTTATTGACTTAAGTGCAGATTACCGATTGAGAAATTTAAAATTATACCAGAGATTTTATAAGAAAAAACACTCCGATCCCTACAGGATAAAGGAGGCAGTATACGGTTTACCCGAAATTTACCGTCAGGATATAAAGAAAGCTTCTTTAGTAGCCAATCCCGGATGTTATCCAACCGCTGCCATACTGGGGATTCTACCCTGTTTGGTTGCAGATTATATAGAGCTTAGTGATATAATCATCGATGCAAAATCAGGATTTACAGGTGCAGGAAGAAAACTGGATCTCTCTTACATCTTTGCAGAGATAAATGAGAATTTAAGAGCTTATAAGATAAATACGCATCAACATATTCCAGAGATAGAAGAAAGACTTTCTTCTTTTTCTTCTAAAAAACTAAATATAAATTTTGTTCCACATCTTGTTCCTTTAAATAGAGGGATTTTGGAGACTATATATCTAAAGAAGAAAAAGAATAAATTAAATTTAAAGACAGAAGATTTAATTAAATTGTATAAGAGATTCTACAGTAAAGAACCTTTTATAAGGATCTATGATAAGGAAAGTTTACCGCAGGTAAAGGATGTGGTGGGAACAAATTTCTGTGATATAGGTTTATATTCAGAGAAAAATTCTTCTTTAATTATAATAATTGTTGCTATAGATAACTTATTGAAAGGAGCCTCAGGACAGGCGGTCCAAAATATGAATATTATGTATGGTTATCCTGAGACTACTGCCCTAATTTAACAATAAATATATGAAGATTTATAAAAGGATATTTTTACCTCAAGGTTTTAAAGCAAATGGTTTAGCTTCGGGGATCAAAAAACCTAAAAGATTGGATTTAGCTTTATTTTATTCGGAAATTCCTGCTAAAGCTAGTTGTTTATTTACTCTCAACCAGATCCAATCTGCCTCTATAAAAGTAGATAAGCAACAGCTTAAAAGAAGTAAAATTTTTAGAACGATCATTGTTAATAGTGGAAATGCTAACTGTTTTACAGGAAAAGAAGGGATAAAAGATACCAAAAGAATCATCTCTGAATTAGCGAAAATTCTTAAAATAAAAAAAGAAGAAATTTTAGTTGCTTCTACGGGTATAATTGGGAAAAGACTTAAATTGAGAAAAATTATAGATTCACTTCCTAAATTGGTAGATGGTCTTTCCTATAGCGGTATAGATAAAGCAAAAAGGGCAATCCTTACTACAGATACTTTTATAAAAGAAGCTACTATAGAGATAAATCTAAATAGAAAAATTATCCTATCCGGTGTAGCTAAAGGAGCAGGGATGATTTTTCCAAATTTAGCAACTATGCTCTGTTTTATATTTACTGATGCCTCTCTTACCCAAAGAGCTTTAGATACAGCATTAAAGATAGCAGTGGAGAATTCTTTTAATCGTATAAGTGTAGATGGTTGTATGAGTACAAATGATACCGTTATAATATTAGCTAATGGTTTAGCAGGAAATAAAATTATCGATAAAGGTACCAAATATTTTGATATTTTTTCAAAAGCTTTAAATAGACTCTGCTCTATCTTAGCAGAATTAATTATCAGAGATGCGGAGGGGGCAACTAAATTTATCAAAATAAAGGTAAAGGAAGCAAAGGATGTAGATGAGGCAAAAAAGATAGCTTTCACTATAGCAAATTCTCCCCTTTTTAAGAGTGCTCTCTATGGAGAGAATCCTAACTTAGGAAGGATAGTCTCTGCAATAGGTTCTACGGGAATAAAGATAGATGAGCGGAATCTAAAAATAAAGATGAGTTCTTTAAAAAAGAAAGATATCTACTTAGAGATAAATTTAAAAAGGGGAAGATCTTCAACGGATGTACTTAGCTGTGATCTGAGTCCCGATTATATAAAAATAAATGCAGGATACAATTAAGTTATGGAAGAGATAATTAAAAAAGCAGAAATTCTTATCGAAGTTTTACCTTATATAAAAAGATTCTATAAAAAGATAACGGTTATAAAATACGGAGGAAGTATCCTGGCTGAAGAAAAAATTAGACATTCAGTTTTACAAGATATAGTTTTTTTAAATCTTGTGGGTATAAGGATTGTTTTAGTTCATGGAGGCGGGCCAAGTATTACTGAGAGGATGCGTTTGAAAGGAAAGAAAACTGAATTTGTTGATGGTATGCGTATTACCGATGAAGAGACACTCTTAGTTGTAGAGGAAGAGCTTCAGAAATTAAATAAGATTATTGTAGAAGAGTTAAATAAATTTGGAGCAAAAGCAGTGGGTTTGAATGGTAAAGAGAAAGGTTTAATCCAGGTTAAGAAGAAAAGAGCAAAAGTTGATCTCGGTCGTGTAGGTGAGATAACTGCTGTAGACCCATCTTCGATTTTAAAAGAGATAAAGAATAACTATATTGCAGTGGTTTTGCCTATGGGAAGAGGACCGGATAACAGAATCTACAATGTCAATGCGGATGAGGCTGCTTCTTGGATTGCAGTAGCTTTAAAAGCAGAAAAACTTCTTTTCCTTACTAATGTGAAGGGAATTATGCGCAACCCTGAAGATCCAAATTCTTTCATTTCTACTTTAACGGTTAAAGAAGCAAAGACTCTGGTGGAAGAGAAGGTGATTCAAGAAGGTATGATCCCTAAAGTAAAAGCTTCTATATATGCGATTGAAAATGGAGTGAAGAAAACCCATATTATAGATGCAAAACTTTCCCACAGTTTACTTTTGGAGATATTTACCAATAAAGGGGTGGGAACAGAAATCCTTATCTGATGAAGAAAGAAGAGATCTTTAATTTTTATAACAAATATATATTAGGCACCTATTTTAAATTACCTGTTATTTTTGTAAAGGGGAAAGGAAGTTATCTCTGGGATATCGATGGTAAAAAATATTTGGATTTTTTCCCTGGCTGGGGGGTAGTTTCTTTAGGGCATTGTCATCCTAAGGTGATGTCCGCAATAAGGAATCAGGTCTCTAAACTTATATTTGTTTCTAATAATTACTACCACAGCTTTCAGGCAAAGTTAGCCAAAGAACTTAATTTCTTTGGATTTGATTCTAAAGTTTTTTTCTGCAATTCTGGGGCAGAAGCAAATGAGGCAGCGATAAAGTTCTGTCGTAAATTTGGTAAAACAAGATATAAGATAATCACCTTTAAAAATTCATTCCATGGCAGGACACTTGCCTGTTTAGCAGCTACAGGACAGGAAAAATACAGAGAAGGATTTCTACCTTTACCTGAAGGTTTTAAGACGGCAATATTCAATGATCTAAAAAGTGTAGAGGAATTGATTGATAAGGAAACAATAGCAGTGATGTTGGAGTTAATTCAAGGTGAGGGAGGAGTAAATGTCGCTAAAGAAGAGTTTGTTTTAGGATTACGCAAGCTCTGTGATGAAAAAGACTTACTTTTAGTTATCGATGAGGTTCAGACAGGGATAGGTAGAACTGGTAAGATGTTTTGCTATCAACATTACAACATTCAACCAGATATCATCACTTTAGCTAAAGGTATAGCAGGGGGTCTTCCCTTGGCAGCGATGATGGTAAGAGAAGATATCGCTGATGTTATGAAGCCAGGTTCTCATGCTTCTACCTTTGGAGGTGGGCCTATTGTCTGTAGTGCAGCTTTAGCAGTTTTAAAGACGATTCAGAAAGATAAACTACTTACCCATGTTATACGTATGGGAGATTATATTTTTAAAAAACTGGCGGAGTTAAAATCAAAATATTCTATTATAAAAGAGGTAAGGGGAAAAGGATTAATGTGGGGTATAGAATTAAATATACCGGCAACAAAGATAGTAGAATCTGCTTTAGAAAGAGGACTTTTGATCAATTGCACTCAAGATTATGTCTTAAGGATTATGCCTGCTTTAAATATCTCTAAAAAAGATATCGATAAAGGTTTAAAGATATTAGAGAATGTATTAAAATATGGATAAAGATTTTATTTCTATAAAAAACCTAACCGAAAAAGATATAGAAGAAATTTTTCTTCTGACGGATAGACTTAAAAAAGATCCTTTTAGGTTTAAAAATATCCTTTCTGGTAAAACTATCGTTTTGATATTCCAGAAACCCTCTAATCGTACACGCGTATCTTTTGAGGTAGCGATTTTTCAATTAGGGGGCAATTCTATATATTTAGGTAAAGAGGAGATAAAATTGGGGGTGAGGGAATCAATTAAGGATGTTGCTAAGACACTTTCTCGTTATGTAGAGGGTATAGTTTTAAGGACCTTCTCCCATAACACTATATTGGAGATGGCTAAATATGCTGCAATCCCGGTAATAAATGGGCTTTCAGATTTTTCCCATCCCTGCCAGGTTTTAGCAGATCTATATACAATAAGAGAAAAATTTAAGAGATTAAAAGGAATAAAATTAGCTTATGTAGGAGATGGTAATAATGTCTGCCATTCTTTATTGTACGGTTGTCCAAAGGTAGGTATAGATATCTCTATCGCTACCCCTTTAGATTACACTCCTGATAAAACGGTAGTAAAGGATGCTTTACTTTTAAGTAAGAAAAAGGATAGTTCTGTAAAATTATTCAATATAGCTTCTGAAGCAGTAGAAAATGCAGATATAATCTATACTGATGTCTGGACAAGTATGGGTAAAGAAAAAGAGGCAAAGATAAGAAAAAAGATATTTAAGAAATTTCAAGTAAATTCTAAACTTTTGAAGTTATCTAAAAAAAATTGCTTAGTTATGCATTGTCTACCTGCACATAGAGGCGAAGAAATAACTGATGAAGTTATCGATGGTCCAAATTCTATTGTTTTTGATCAAGCAGAGAATCGTCTCCATGTACAGAAGGCAATCTTAATAAAACTTCTAAAACCAAATTTTAAAATTATATGAAAAAAGTAGTTTTAGCTTATTCTGGGGGTTTAGATACTTGCTGTGCAACAAGATGGCTTAAAGAGAAAGGTTATAAAGTGATCTGTTTTGTTGCAGATTTAGGTCAAGATGAAGATTTTAAATTGATAGAAGAGAGAGCTCTGATAGCAGGGGCAGATAGAGTTTATATTAAAGATATAAAAGAGGAGTTTTTGGAAGATTTTGTAATTCCTGCCTTGAAAGCTAACGCTATATATGAGGGAAAGTATTTTTTATCCACCGCTTTAGGTAGACCGTTGATTGCTAAGTATCTCGTAGAGATCGCTCGTAGAGAAAAAGCCTATGCAGTAGCACATGGTTGTACTGGTAAAGGGAATGATCAGGTAAGATTTGAGGTAAGCATTAGGATTTTAGCTCCAGATTTAGAGATAATTGCTCCTTTAAGGATATGGGAATTTAAATCACGTCAAGAGGAAATCGAATATGCTAAGAAATATAATATCCCAGTAGAGGCAACTAAAAAAAAGCCCTACAGTATTGATAGAAATATTTGGGGAGTAAGTATTGAGGCAGGGATTTTGGAAGATTTAGAGGTTGAGCCACCGGAAGATGCCTATCTGATTACTAAAGGTCCAAGTACCCAGATGACTTATCCTAAATATATAGAGATCTATTTTGAGAAAGGTATACCCAAAAGAATAGATGGCAAAATTTATAAATTAAAAAATCTGGTTAATTATTTAAATGAAATAGGCGGAATCTATGGAGTAGGTAGGAGCGATTTAATCGAAAATAGATTGGTGGGTATTAAATCTCGTGAAATTTACGAGGCACCTGCAGCCACTATTCTCTACACCGCCCATAAAGAACTGGAAAGTTTAGTCTTAGATAGGGAACTTTTACATTTTAAGGAGATAATTTCACTTAAATACGCAGAACTGGTTTATTATGGGCTTTGGTTTACACCTTTAAAAAAGGCATTAGATAGTTTTGTTGATTCTACGCAGGATTATGTTACAGGTTCAATAAGATTGAAATTATTTAAAGGAAATTGTATTCCGGTAGCAAGAAGATCACCTTACTCGCTTTATAAAAAGGAACTAGCAACTTATGGAAGAGAAGATAAATTTAATCAGAATTTAGCAGAAGGTTTTATAAAGATCTGGGGGCTACCTTATAAAATTAGATAGTAACCAGCATGTAGAGATTAGGAGAGGAGAAGATATGGCAAAGAAGTTATGGGGTGGAAGGTTTAAGAAGGAAATCGATTCTGATTTTGATAAGTTCCAAAGCTCAATTCACTATGATTGGAAACTTGCAGAATACGATATTTATCATTCAATGATTCATATTGGGGCTTTACTTAAGATGAAAATATTAAAACCTGATGAAGCAAAAAAACTTAACGCAGCGCTTGAAGAGATACTTGATGAGGTAAAAAGAAGGCAGTTTAAATATAATCCAGAAAACGAAGATATCCATACTGAGATTCAGAATAGATTAACTGAAAAATTAGGAGAGATCGCGCTTAAACTGCATAGTTTCCGCTCTCGTAATGATCAGATTGCCTTTGATGAGAGGTATTACTGTATTATAGAAGCAATAAGAATTTTAGAATTGCTTTCTGAAGTTATATCTACATTTAATGAATTAGCCAACAGATATAAGGGTGAATTCTTTATTGGCTACACCCATACCCAGCGTGCCCAGATAATTAGATTTAAAGATTATCTTTTGGCTTACCTATGGATGTTTGGAAAAGATTCTGATCGTTTAGATAGTTTTTTAAAAAATTTAAAGATTCCCATTGGCTGTGGTGCTTTGGCTGGTAGTTATATAAAAAAGGAGGCATATCAGGAGACAATTAAACAGGTTATCAAATCTATGGGTAGTATTTTTAAAGATACAAAGGTTACTTTAAGTAAAAATCCTTTATCCGATGTAAGTGATAGAGATTTTTTAATTGAGTTTTTAAGTATTCTCTCTATTTTACAGATGCATCTTTCAAGATTGGCTGAGGATTTAATTCTTTATTCAACTAAAGAGTTTAATTTTTTGATTTTACCTGAAGAGTTCTGTACTGGCAGTAGTTTACTTCCCCACAAAAAGAATCCTGATTTTTTGGAATTATTAAGGGGTTATACTTCAAGGGTCTATGGAAATTTAGTATCATTACTTACTTTAATGAAGGGGCTTCCTTTAACTTACAATCGCGATATGCAGTTAGATAAAGAACCTGTATTTTCTTCGGTAGAGATAATAGAGGAGGAACTAAAAATTTTAGCAAAATTTATAAAGGGAATAAAATTAAATAAGAAAGCAATTTCTAAAGCAATAAAAGAAGATCAAAATCTCTATGTTACAGAGGTAGCAGAGTATTTAACGGAAAAAGGAGTTCCCTTTTTAAAAGCACACGATATCGCTGGTAGATTGATAAGATTTGCAGAAGAAAAAAATAAAAAAATTAAAGAGTTAGATAACAAAACACTTAAAAAATTCTTTTTAAATAAAAAAATAATAAATAAGATCTTTAATCCTAATTTTGTGATAAAAAGAAGAAGGTCACTAGATACAGAAGCAGAGAGTAAACTAAAAGCATTTCTTAGATTTTAAAGATGCACGAATTTAGATATAAGAGGAATTATCTTTACTGTGAAGATTTAAAGGTTATAGATTTGGTTAAAAAATTTGGCAGTCCCCTCTATGTCTACAGTTATAAAACCATCCTTGATCACTACCTTAAATTAAAATCTGCCTTCAAAGAGATCGATCCAATTATCTGCTATTCAGTTAAAGCAAATTCGAATTTGGCAATTTTAAAATTGTTAGTAAAAGAAGGGGCGGGTTTAGATATTGTATCAGGTGGGGAGTTATTTCGGGCAATTAAGGTAGGATGCCCTGCGGAAAGGATAGTCTATGCCTCGGTAGGAAAAACTGATAAAGAGATAGAAGAGGCAATTAAAAGAAGAATTTTATTTTTTAATGTGGAGTCATTATCGGAGTTGGAGAATATCAACAGGATCTCCCAGATACTAAATAGGATTACTAATGTAGCTATCCGCATAAATCCTGATGTAGAACCAAAAACGCATAAATTCATCACCACAGGGAAAATTACTAACAAATTTGGAATTGATTTTGAGAGCGCTTATAAGATATTAAATATGCATAAAAGATTTGCATATTTAAATATCTGTGGTTTGCATATCCATATCGGTTCTCAAATTACTGAGACTACACCTTATATTTATGCAATTAGCAAAATGGTAAAATTTATTCAAAAACTTAAGAAAGAAGCTATAAATTTAAAATATCTAAATATCGGTGGTGGATTGGGGATAATTTATGATAAAGAAAAGCCTCAGACTGCTAAAGAATTTGCAGATAAGATTTTACCTTTATTAAAGAGAACAGGTTTAAAGATAATTATGGAGCCAGGAAGATTTATTGTCGGCAATGCAGGTATTTTGGTAACTAAGGTTCTATACATAAAGTCTACTCTAAAAAAGAAATTTATAATTGTAGATAGTGGGATGAATGATTTGATTAGACCTGCTCTCTACGATGCCTACCATAAGATTCTACCATTACATATTACTGATTCTAAATTAAGCAAAGTAGATATCGTTGGTCCAATTTGTGAAAGTGCTGATTTCTTTGCTAAAGACAGAGTTATGCCAGAAGTAAAGGAAGCTGATTTTTTAGCAATCATGGGAACAGGTGCTTACGGTTTCAGTATGAGTTCAAATTATAATTCTCGACCCAGACCCGCAGAGGTGCTGGTGAAAAAAAACAGAGTTTATCTGATAAGAGAAAGAGAAAAATATAACGATTTAATAGATAAAGAGATCGTACCTGGATTTTTAAAAAGATGGAGAAGATAGAATTTGTTAAGGCTGTTGCGTCGGGAAATGATTTTGTAATTATAAATGGTCAAAAAAATCCTAAACTTAAAAGATATCAATTATTGGCAAAAAATATATGCAGAAGAAAATTTGGTGTAGGTGCAGATGGACTGTTAATTTTGGAGAAATCAAAAATTGCGGATATTAAGATGCTTATCTTTAACCCCGATGGTTCAGAGGCCCAGATGTGTGGCAATGGTATAAGATGTGTAGCATTATATTTAAAATCATATTTAAAAATTTTCAAACCTCAAATAAAAATAGAGACAAAATCAGGGATTATAGAATCTGAAATAAATAAAGATAACGTAAAGGTAAAGATAACTCAACTGAAAGATTTAAGGTTAGATATTCCTATAAAGATAAATAATCGCTTACTGAAAGTAAATTTTATCAATACAGGCGTTCCTCATGCAGTTATTTTTGTGGAAGGTTTAGAGAAAATTGATATAGTAAGTTTAGGAAGGCTAATCCGTAATCATAAAAAATTTATGCCTGAAGGGACAAATGTTGATTTTGTAGAAGTAATTGATAGAGATAAAATAAAAGTCAGAACTTATGAGCGGGGAGTGGAAGATGAGACATTTTCTTGTGGGACAGGTGTAGTTGCCTCAGCATTGATTACAGATCGCCGTTTAGAAAATAATGATTTTTTTAAGAAAATAGATGTGTATACAAGGAGTGCTGAAGTATTGAAAGTTTATTTTAGAAAACAAAATGACAATTTTAAAGATGTATGGCTTGAAGGAAAAGCAAGAATAGTTTATAAGGGGGTATATTATGTTTAAAGGTTCTATTGTAGCTATTGTTACGCCATTTAAAGATGGTAAATTTGATGAGAAAACTTTCCGTAGTCTTATTGAGTTTCACATTAAAAATAAGACTTCAGCAATTGTTCCCTGTGGTACAACTGGGGAGTCTGCAACTTTATCTTTTGAAGAACACAAGAAGGTAGTTGAAATTTCTGTGGAACAGGCAAGGGGAAGAATTCCTATCATTGCTGGTACAGGTTCTAACTCTACACAGGAAGCAATTATGCTTACCCGTCATGCAGAAAAAGCAGGTGCGGATGCTTCTTTACAGGTTTCTCCTTACTATAATAAACCAACTCAGAAAGGATTGTACGAACATTTTAAAGCAATTGCTGAATCGGTAAGGATACCAATTATTCTTTATAATATTTCTTCTCGTACCGCAGTGAATATAGAGCCGGAGACGGTAGCTAAATTAGCTAATGATTGTAGAAATATAATTGGAATAAAAGAGGCAAGTGGAAATCTTGACCAGATCAGTAGAATAAAACTTTTATGTCCCCAAGATTTTGTAATCCTTTCTGGAGATGATGCTTTGACTTTACCTATTTTAGCAATAGGAGGAAAAGGGGTTATTTCAGTAGTAGCTAATATCGTTCCTGCTGATGTTGCAGAAATGATCAGTGAATTTGAGAAGGGAAATCTAAAAAGAGCTCAACAGTTACATTTTAAACTCCTTCCTCTAATAAAAGCTCTTTTTATAGAAACAAATCCTATCCCTATAAAGACTGCGATGGGGATTTTGGGTTTATGTAGTCCGGAATTAAGACTTCCGCTTTGCAGTATGGAACCCCAAAATGTGGAGAAATTAAAAAAGGCTTTAAAAGATTACGGTTTAATAAAAGGAGAAGAAAATGATTAAATTAGGCATTTCTGGGGTCTGTGGAAGGATGGGAAGAAGACTCTTTGAGTTAGCTTCATTAGATAATGAATTTGAAATCACATTGGCTTTGGAGAAAAAAGGTCTTCCACAGATTGGCAAGGAATTAGGAAAACTAAAAATCTCTTCTAATCCTGAAGGTATATTTTTAGTTGATGTGTTTGTAGATTTTACTACTCCTGAAGCAACGGAGACAAACCTTGATTATGTATTGCGTTATAAGAAATGCGCAGTTATTGGGACAACAGGTTTAGAGGAGAGACAGATTAAAAAGATTCAAGATGCTTCCCAAATTATACCCATAGTTTTCTCACCTAATATGGCAGTGGGAGTAAATGTTCTCTTTGAAGTTCTACCTGATATTGCTAAGAAGTTAGGGAGTGATTACAGTACAGAGATAATAGAGGCACACCATAAGACCAAAAAAGATGCTCCTTCAGGGACAGCTAAGAGATTTGCGCAGATTTTAACTGAGATAACAAAAAGGGAAGTTCCTATTCATTCTATACGTTTAGGAGATATCGTAGGAGACCATACGATTATCTTTTGTGGAAATTCAGAAAGAATCGAGATAAGACATCAAGCACATTCAAGAGATCTTTTTGCTCTAGGTGCCCTAAAAGCAGCAAAATGGATAGTAGGAAAACCTGCAGGCCTTTACTCTATGCAGGATGTATTAAGATAATATGCAAAATATAAAATTTAGTTTTTCTCAAAGATTAAAGAGACTGCCCCCTTACCTTTTTTTAGAGATAGACAGAGCAAAGAGAAAAGTAAAAGAGGCAGGAGGTGATATTATCGATTTTGGAGTAGGAGATCCTGACCTTCCTACCCCTTCTTACTTGATAAGAAAACTTTCTCAAGAAATAAAGGATCCCTCAACCCACCATTATGCATTAGACCAAGGGATACCAGAATTACGTCAGGCAATTACGGATTGGTATAGACGCAGATTTAAAGTAATTTTAGACCCTGAAAGAGAGATTTTGCCTCTGATCGGTTCGAAAGAAGGCATAGTCCATTTTCCTTTAGCTTTTTTAGATAGAGGAAAATACAGTTTAATTCCTGATCCCTGCTATCCTCCTTACCGATCAGCTACTATCCTGGCTGGGGGAAAGATATTTAATTTACCTCTTTTAAAAGAAAATAACTTTCTTCCCGATTTAAAAAGGATTCCTCGTTCTATATTAAGGAAAGCTAAATTGATCTTTGTTAATTATCCTAACAATCCTACCGCTTCTACTGCTTCTATAGAATTTTATAAAAATTTAATAGATTTTGCTCATAGGTATAGAATTATAGTGATTTCTGATCTTGCCTATTCAGAGATTAGCTACGATGGCTACTCCAGTCCTAGTATTTTACAGATAGAGGGAGCAAAGGATTGTTCTGTAGAATTTCATTCTTTCTCAAAGACTTACAATATGACAGGTTGGCGTATAGGTTGGGTATGTGGTAATGCTTACCTTATTGAGGGATTGGCTAAGATAAAATCAAATATAGATTCAGGTATATTTACTGCAATTCAAAGGGTAGGAGTAGCTGCTTTAAATAATTTGGACAAGCATATAAAATATATCTGTAAAGTATATCAGGAACGCAGGGATATATTAGCTAGGGGGCTTGATTCTTTAGGGTTTAAATTTAATATACCAAAAGCTACCTTTTATTTTTGGGTAAAGGTTGATCCGCATTGGAATTCCATTAATTTTTCACGCTTACTTTTAGAAAAACTAAATATAGTAGTAACTCCCGGGATAGGTTTTGGTAAATATGGTGAAGGATACATCCGTTTAGCTTTAACTCTTCCAAAAGAAAAGATCCTTTTAGCTGTAGAACGTTTAAAAAAATATTTTAAATAAAATGGCTATCTGTTATTTAGGTGTAGGTTCAAATTTAGGTTATAGGAGAAAAAATATATTTTTGGCGATCCAGAAGATCTCAGAGCTTAAATCCACAAACGTCCTTAAGATTTCCAAAATGATTAAAACCAAACCTCAGGGAGGTCCTCAAAAACAACCAGATTATTTAAATTGTGCCTTAAAGATTGAAACAAAGTTTAGCCCCTATTTACTTTTAAAGAAATTAAAAAAAATTGAGAAAGAAATGGGTAGAACCTCTACCGTCCGTTATGGACCACGCATTATAGATTTAGATATCTTACTTTACGAAGATAAGATTATAAATAAGAAAGGATTGAAGATTCCCCATCCAAAGATGTTTTTTAGGGAATTCGTATTAAAACCTCTATCTGAAATCTTATGAGAGTTCTGCATAGTATAACTTCAATGCAGAAAATTAGTAAAGAATTTCAGCGTCAAGGGAAAATCATCGGTTTTGTTCCTACTATGGGTTATTTTCATCAAGGGCACCTTTCCCTTATGCTTCAAGCAAGAAAAGATACCGATAAGGTAGTGGTAAGTATCTTTGTAAATCCTATACAGTTTGGGCCAAAAGAGGATTTTAAACGTTATCCAAGAGATTTAAAGAGAGATTTAAAAATGGTTAAAGATATAGGAGTAGATATAGTTTTTTGTCCTAAAGAAGAAGAGATGTATCCTGAAGGGTATAAAACCTATGTAAGGGTAAAAGAACTAGAGGATAGACTATGCGGTAGATTCCGTCCAGGGCACTTCCAAGGTGTCTGCACTGTAGTTTTGAAGTTATTCAATATCGTTATGCCTCATATTGCTTATTTTGGTCAAAAAGATGCACAGCAGGCAATAATTATAAAGAGGATGGTTAAGGATTTAAATATACCTGTAAAGATAAAAGTTATGCCTATTGTGAGAGAAAGTGATGGTTTAGCAATGAGCTCACGCAACACCTATCTTAATAAAAAGGAAAGAGAAGATGCGGTGATCTTATATAGAGGATTACAGTTAGCAAAAGAATTAGTAAAAAGTGGCATAAACGATAGCGCTTATATAATTGAGAGGGTAAAGAAATTTATTTTACCAAAAATAACAAAAATAGATTATATTGAGATAGTAGATTATAAAAATCTTTTGCCTTTAAAGAAGATAGAAAAAGAAGGATTATTAGCTTTGGCGGTCTGGATCGGTAAGACCCGTCTTATAGATAATATCATTTTAAGAAATAAAAAAAATATATGAGGAAAGAACTAAAGATAGGTATCGTGGGTTGTGGAGCTATTGGAAGTTCTTTAGCTAAAGTGATAAAAGAAGATTTTTCCAAACAGGCACAGCTTGTTAGTTTTTACGATAAAGATCTAAATAGAGCTTTTAGTTTAGCAAATAATCTTTTAGGAAAGAAAGGTAAAGTTTCTTTAAATTTAGAAGATCTTTTAACAAAAGTAGATCTGGTGATTGAAGCAACCTCAGTTGACTGTAGTTTTGAAATCACCTCCAGATCCCTATCCTTTGGGAAAGATATAATGGTTATGAGTGTGGGAGGGATATTAGATAGATTTTTAGAATTGAAAAATTTAGCTGAAGAGAAAAAAGCAAAATTGCTTATACCCTCAGGTGCCATATCTGGGATCGATGCTGCTAAAGCGCATAATTTAGGTAAGATCAAAAGCATAGTTTTAACTTCTATTAAAGCTCCCTCTGCTTTTAAAGGCAATCTCTATTTACTAAAAAAGAGAGTAAATTTAGATCAACTACAACAGGATACTTTACTTTTTGAAGGGACTGTAGAAGAGGCAATAAAATTTTTCCCTCAGAATATAAATGTTTCCGCTACTTTGAGTTTAGCCACTTTAGGTAGTGTTGAGCCAAAGGTTAGAATTATCGCTTCTCCAAAAACCTCTTCTAATATACATCAGATAGAGATAGTTTCTGAGGCAGGTGTTCTTTTAAGTCGTACAGAGAATATCCCCCATCCAGAAAATCCTAAAACAAGCTACTTAGCAGTACTTTCTGCGGTTGCCACTTTAAAGGATTACTTTTCAGTTGTAAAGGTAGGAACATAAGAAGAAAGGAGGTGAGAGGGGATGGCAGAAAAGGTTTTAAAATTAGGTATCAAAAGAAAACCTGGTTATCTCTACTACATCGATAAGCAAGGAGATGTCTCCTGTGCAAAGATGGCAAGGGGTAAGAAGAAAGGTGGTTCTCCTCAGAAGGTAGCTAAATGCGGGATAAAGAAAAAACAAGGTTATCTTTACTTCATTGATAAACAAGGTGATATCTCCTGCGCTAAGATGAAACGTGGTGGTAAGAAGAAAAAAAAGTAGTTTTTAAGCCCCGCACCTTTTATCTTTTTAAATAAAATTTAAATATTTTAAAAGGTGCGGGGTTTTTGCTATAATATTATTTTACTATGGAGGAAAATTTTATCATTATCCGGGGGGCAAAGGAGCACAATCTAAAAAGTATTGATCTTAATCTTCCTCGTAACAAGCTCATTGTATTTACAGGTCTTTCAGGTTCGGGAAAGTCATCTTTAGCTTTTGATACGATCTATGCCGAAGGCCAACGCAGATACGTAGAGAGCCTCTCTAGTTATGCACGTCAATTTTTAGAACAACTCCAAAAACCAGAAGTAGACTATATCTCAGGACTTTCTCCTGCTATCTCTATTGAGCAGAGAACTGCCGGAGGAAATCCTCGTTCTACGGTAGGAACCCAGACTGAAATTTATGATTATTTAAGATTACTTTTTGCTCGCATAGGTGTTGCCTACTGTTACCGTTGCGGTCAACTCGTTGATAAGCAGAGTTCACAAGAAATTGTAGAGAGGATCCTTACTTTGCCTTCAGATACAAAGACTATGATTTTAGCTCCCCTGGTAAGAGGAAGAAAAGGGGAATACAGACAACTTTTAAAATATATCCAGAAAGCAGGTTTTCTGCGTTATCGCGTTGATGGCAAATTATATGAATTGCCCCAACAGCCAAAACTATCACGTTATAAGATGCACAATGTAGAGGTAGTAGTAGATAGATTAAATATATCTCATCAGATAAAGTCGCGTCTTACCGATTCAGTAGAGACCGCTCTTAAGATAGGAAAAGGTATTGTAATTGTTTCTTTTATAGATAAGAAACAAAATGACCTCATTTTTAGTGAAAACCTTGCCTGTACAAAATGCGGGGTAGATATTCCTGAAATAGAACCGAGACTTTTCTCTTTTAATTCTCCTTACGGAGCCTGTCCTTCCTGTAATGGTTTGGGAACAAAATTAGAATTTGACCCTGATTTGGTAATTCCTGATAAGGATAAATCTATCAACGAAGGGGCAATAGAACCTTGGAAGAAGGGAGGAAGGGGTTACATCCTCTATTACCGAGCTATGTTAAGGGAGTTAGCAGAAGAACTCAATTTTGATTTAGATACCCCGTTTAAAAAAATCACTAAAGATATCCAAAATATTCTCCTTTACGGAGGGGATATCTATATCTGGGGAAAACCTTTTGAAGGGGTTATTCCACATCTGGAGCGTCTATTCCATCAGACAGATAGCGATTATTTAAAGGATCAGATCTCCCGTTTTATGTCAGACATACCATGTGGTCTCTGCGGAGGAGCTCGGCTTAAAAAAGAAGCCCTTTCTGTTAAAATAAAAGATAAGAACATTTGGCAGATAACTCAATTAACTATAGCTAAAGCAAAAGAATTTTTTGATGAATTAGTTCTCTCTGAAAGAGAGATGTTGATTGCTTCAATTATTTTAAAAGAGATAAGACAGAGATTAAAATTCTGTATAGATGTGGGGTTGGATTATCTTACCTTAGATAGAAAATCTCAAACCCTTTCAGGAGGTGAAGCTCAACGTATAAGGTTAGCTACACAGGTAGGTTCTCAATTGGTAGGTGTCCTTTACATATTAGATGAACCAAGTATAGGTTTGCATCAAAGGGATAATATCCGCCTTATCAATACCTTAAAAGCTTTAAAAGACCTAGGTAATACCTTAATCGTAGTAGAGCATGATGAATCTACAATAAGATCTGCTGATTATATCGTTGACCTTGGACCAGGAGCAGGTAGGAATGGAGGTAAAGTTGTCTATTCTGGGTCTTTGGAAGGTTTACTTAAATGCGAAGTTTCTCTTACCGCAAAGTATCTCAGAGGTGAACTTAAGATCCCTTTACCAGATTTTAGGCGTTCCTATAAAGAAAAACCTTATATAGAAATTCAAGGTGCAAAAG
>JAMWCN010000101.1 GCA_023819505.1 Candidatus Omnitrophota bacterium
GAAGCACGGCTAAAAAATTTAAAGAAATCTTTATCTCCTCCTAAAAAACTTCCTGCAACCTCTGCTGAACCCACTAAAAGATAACCTTGCGTGGGTAAAAAGCGATTATCCCTTCTATCTTGAGTTAAAGCAAATTCTAAACTACTGATAGAATTTTCACCCTCTTCTTTTTTCAACTCATAGGTAGCAGTTTCTGAAACCCCGGATATCTCTATAGTATCATAACGGTAGGATAAATCTGCTTTTAAATATTCGGTTAGCTCTTTACTAAAGCGTAAGTCTCCCCCTGTGCGTTTCTCATCATAACCGTATCCTACATCTGACTCCCTTTCATGACGCTCCCTATATACATCAAAACCAAATGAGAGAGGATAATCAAATAACCAAGGTTCAGTAAAGCTTAAAAGATAAGAATCGGTTAGTGTTCCAAAACTGGCTCTTAATTTTAAATCTTGTCCATCACCGGTAAAGTAAGGAAAATTTTTCCAATCAAAATTCCTCTGCTCTATCTCTACAAAACCTATAAATTCATCCACTGTAGAATAGCCTCCACCGAAACTGAATGTTCCTGTCTTTGCCTCCTTTACTTCTACAACTAAATCTTTTCTGTTAGGAACTTCTGTATCTTCTATATCATAACTTATCTCTTCAAAAAAACCTAAATTTTCTAGGCGCTGTTTAGAGCGTCTAAGTTTCTCTCCATCAAAACGCTCACCAGGATATATCCTTAATTCTCTCCTTATCACCACATCTTTTGTTTTAATATTTCCTCTGATCTTTATCTTATCTACATAGCCAATTTCGTTTTCTACAATCCTATAGAGTATATCTACCCTTCCTGTCTCTGAATCCAGAGAAATACTTTCATCTACATGGGCAAAGATATATCCTCTATCAAAATAGAGTCCTTGGATGCTGGAGATGTCCTCTTTTAAAGCTTCTTGACTAAATACACCTCCTTCTGGACAGGATTTTAAAATCCTTTTTATATCCTCATTGCTAACCACAGAATTTCCTTGAATATCTATTTTACCTACAAGATATTTTTTTCCTTCTTGAATTTGAATATCTATATACTGAAGGGGTTTCTTAGGATGGCGCCTTATTTTATAATCAATTTTCACATCGGAATAACCTTGTCTCTTATAGAATGCTTCTAATCTTTTCATATCTTCTTCTAAAACATCTTTTTTTAATATACCGGGATTAAAAAGCCAGGCATATTTTGTCTTCATCAATTTAAGTAACCTTTTTTTAGAATAGGCTTTATTACCGGTAATTTCTATTTCCTTTACTTTAAGACGCTTTGCCTCTTGAATAACAAAACTAACTTTGGCGGTATTTTTTTCCTCATTTAAATCTACTTTGTAGCTTACTTCTGTATCTGTGAATCCTTTTTTTACATATAGATCTTTTATAGTATCGATATCATCTTTTAATTTAGGATAATCTAAAAAATCTTTCTCTTTAGATTTAAGCATATCTTTTAACTTATCTTCTTTTATATAGAGTCTGCGCATACCTTCAAAAGAAATCTTCTCTAAAATTGGCCTCTCTTCTACTTTAATAATTACTTTTAAACCATCAAGGTACTCCTCAGTTTTTATCTCTATATCACTGAAATAACCTAAAAGGTAAAGTCTCTTTACATCATCGCTGATGACATTCTCTAAATAAGCTTGACCTACTCGCGTCTTTATTTTAGAAAGAATTGTATTTGTACTGATAGAACGGTTTCCTACAACTTCTATAGCTTTGATTATCTTTTGATCGGAGAGAATAGTTTCTTCCTGGGCAAAGCAAGGAAGGATAAAAATTAATAAAAAGAAAATAAAAAAATTTCTTCTCATTATTTATATTATAAGTTTTTATTTAAAAAAATCAATACAATTATTTTATTCTCTCTGAATTAAATTTTCAAAACGAGCGTACTCTTTTGTAAATGCAAGTTTTATACTCCCCACTGGACCGTTGCGTTGTTTAGCAATTATTACCTCAGCGATCCCTTCGTTTTCCTCTGTAGGATTGTAATATTCTTCCCTTAAAAGAAGAGCTACCAGATCCGCATCCTGTTCTATGGCTCCTGATTCTCTTAAATCAGAAAGTTGTGGTCGATGGTCTGCACGTGCCTCTACTGCACGGGAAAGCTGGCTTATCGCTACCACAGGGATATGCAGTTCCCTTGCCAATGCTTTTAAAGAACGGGAAATTTCTGAAATCTCCTGTTGTCTGTTCTCCGCTCTACCTGTCCCTTTCATCAATTGAAGGTAATCTAAAATAAGGAGTTGAATATTATAATGCGATTTCAGACGTCTAGCTTTAGCACGCAGTTCCATAATTGATATAGCAGGCGTATCTTCAATGAATATAGGCGCCTCAGAAAGTTTACCTGCAGCAGCGGTGAGTCTTGGCCAATCAGAACTAGCTAGATAACCTGTCCTCACCTTATGCACATCTACGCGAGCATGTGAACAAAGCATCCTTTGCACTAACTGCTCTTTAGACATCTCTAAACTAAAAAATGCTAAAGGGATCTTTTCAACTACTCCTACATGTTCAGCAATACTTATAGCAAAGGCTGATTTTCCCATAGAAGGCCTTCCTGCGATTACAATAAAATCTGAAGGATGAAAACCAGCGGTACGCTGGTCAAAATCAATAAATCCTGTAGGGATTCCTGTAACGTATGATTTCTTCTGATATAACTTATCAATGGTATCGATAGTATCCTTTACAACTTCCTTTAAACTAACAGTAGAACTTTCTTTTTTATTATCACTTATTTCAAAAATTAAACTCTCTGCTTTATCTAAAATCTCATCGACATTACCTTCAGATTCATAACTTAAATTTACAATCTGGGTAGCATTATTGATAAGGGCTCGTAAGATGCTCTTTTCCTTTACAATCCTAGCGTAGTGATGCACATTAGCTGAAGTAGGAACAGAATTAGCTAACTCTACCAGCGTTGCAACTCCTCCTATCTCTTCCAAAATACCTAAACGTTTTAACTCATCACTAACAGTAATCACATCGATAGCTCGATTAGCATTGTATAAATTTAATATCACCTCGTATATTTTTTTATGGGTATCTTTATAGAAACAATCCTTATCCAACATCTCTACAGCTAAAGCGACTGCATTTTCATCTATAAGCATAGATCCTAAGACTGCCATCTCAGCTTCGATATTTTGAGGGGGGACTTTATCTATAGGTATATCTGCCATTACTTCCTCACCACCCAAACTTTAATCTTTACTTCCACTTCCGGATGTAATCTTACTATACAATCAAATATACCTAATTTCTTTATAGGTTCTTCTAAAATTATAGACTTCTTATCGATAGCGAAACCTTCTTCTTGAAGTGCCTTACTTATCTCCAAAGGACCCACTGAACCGTAAAGTTCGTCTTCATCGTGAACTTGAACTGCGACATTAATAGAAAGGCCTTCCAATTTTTTAGCTATCTCTTTTGCTTTCTGTTTTTCTTTCTCTTGCAGTTGGATCTTTCTTTTCTTCTCTAATTCTAAATTCTTTAAATTCTCTTCAGTAGC
>JAMWCN010000015.1 GCA_023819505.1 Candidatus Omnitrophota bacterium
AAGTAGAAAATCCTCAGAGGTTTGGGGTGGTAGAGATAAAGAATAAAAAAATCATCTCTATTGAAGAAAAACCCCAAAAACCAAAATCTAATTATATAGTTACAGGTATCTATATGTACGATGAAGAGGTATTTGATATCATCAGAAATCTAAAACCCTCCTGGAGACAGGAATTAGAAATTACCGATGTAAATAATACCTACCTAAAAAAGGGATTACTTCAATACGATATCCTTGATGGCTACTGGACAGACTGCGGAACATTTGAGTCACTTCTTAAAGCAAATAATCTAGTAGCAAATAACTATTATAAAAAAAGATGACTATTTTAGTAACAGGTGGGGCTGGTTTTATCGGTTCACATTTCATCCGTTATATTCTAAATAAATATCATAGCTATAAAATAATTAATCTAGATAAACTTACCTATGCAGCAAATCTAAAGAATTTATTTAGTGTTAAAGATAACTCTCGTTATAGATTTATAAAGGCAGACATCTGTGATAGAAAAGTGTTAGAAAAAATAATTAAATTATCTGATGTGGTAGTAAATTTTGCTGCCTCCACCCATGTGGATAGAGCTATCCTTAAACCTGATGAATTTATAAGGACAAATATTTATGGAACCTATGTCTTATTAGAGTTGGCAAGGAGATACCGCATAAAGAGGTTTGTGCAGATATCCACTGATGAAGTATACGGTAGTATAAGAGAAGGCTTTGCAGATGAGAATTTTCCTCTCAATCCTTCTAACCCTTACTCCGCCAGTAAAGCTTCCGCAGATCATCTTGCAAGGGCATATTTTTTAACTTACAGTTTAGATGTAGTGATTACTCGCAGTTCTAACAATTTTGGACCAAATCAGTACCCTGATAAAATTATTCCTCTCTTTATTATGAATGCTTTAAAAGGAGAAAGGCTTCCTCTATATGCAAAAGGGCTAAATAAAAGAGATTGGCTTTTTGTCTTGGATAACTGCTCTGCCATCGATATAGTTTTACATAAGGGCAAAAGTGGAGAAGTCTACAATATCTCCGCAGGAAACGAACTTACTAATTTGGAATTGAGTCGTCTAATTTTAAAAAAATTAAATAAGCCATTATCTTTAATTAAATATGTTAAGGATAGGCCAGGTCATGACTTCCGCTATGCTATGGATTCCGGAAAGGTAAAAGCTTTGGGTTGGAGACCCCAATTTAGATTTGAGTCAGCATTAGATATTACTATCGAATGGTATAGAAATAATCCTAATTATTTTAAAAAATGAATGATAGTTTTGATAATTTAAAAGAAAGGATAGCTAATAAAACTGTAAAGATAGCTGTGGTGGGTTTAGGTTATGTGGGCCTGCCTTTAGCGATTAGATTTGTAGAGGAAGGATTTTCCGTTTACGGGATAGATTTAGATAAAGATAGGATAGAATCTATAAAAAGAGAGCATTCTTATATTACTGATGTAAGTGATGAAAATTTGGGTGCATCTTTAAAATCTGGAAGGTTTAAAGTAAGCAGAGATTTTCGAATTATAAGAGATACCCAGGTAATTATTATCTGCGTTCCCACTCCTCTGAAGCGAAAATACAGTCCCGATATATCCTATATAAAAGAGGCAGTTGTATCTATTGCTAAAAATATAAGGAGACCATCTTTAGTTGTCTTAGAGAGCACCACTTATCCCGGCACAACTGAAGAAGTTATCCTTCCTCTATTTAATAAGAACTGTAAGTTTATAAATTCAGAAAATCTCTACCTCTGTTTTTCTCCTGAAAGGATAGATCCAGGAAACAAAATATACAGTTTAAAAAATATCCCTAAGATCATCGGAGGTATAAATCCTCAAGCAACTGAATTAGGCCTTTTACTTTATAGAAGTATAATTAAGAAGGTGCTTCCTGCCTCTTGCGCACGTACTGCAGAATTTGTTAAACTATTAGAAAATACATTCCGGTTAGTAAATATCGGATTAGTTTATGAGCTAACGATGATGAGTTATAAGATGAATATAGATATATGGGAAGCAATTAAGCTCGCTTCCACAAAACCATTTGGTTTTATGCCATTTTTCCCTGGACCAGGAGTAGGTGGACATTGTATACCAAAAGATCCCCTTTACCTCTATTGGAAAGCGAAAAAAATTGGTTTTGATTCTAAATTTATAAGACTCGCCTCTAAAATTACTTCCTATATGCCTTACTACATCGTAGAAAGAGTAGTAAATCTTCTTAAAAATAAAAAGAAAAAATGGGAGGTTTTAATTATAGGTGTAACATATAAAAAAGATGTAAAAGATTTAAGAAAATCACCTGTTTTAGATATTATTGAGATTTTACAAAAAAATGATATAAAAGTAGCCTATTATGATCCCTTAATTCCTTATTTAAAAATAAATAATATAAATTTAAAAGCTTCGGAATTAAAAAAAGAGATTTTAAATAAATTTGATTGTGTAATTATTGCTACCGACCATTCCAATATAGATTATAAATTTATTTTAGATAACTCTTCTCTTATATTTGATACCCGTAATGTCTATAGAGGTATAGATGACAGAAGAATAGTGAGGCTTTAAAATGAAAAAATTAAAAGTTTTAGTCACGGGAGGAGCAGGTTTCATCGGTTCTCACCTCGTTGAATACCTATTAAAGAGAGATTACAAAGTGAGGGTTTTAGATAATTTTTCCTCTGGCAAAGAAGAAAATTTGAAAGATCTTATCAATGATATAGAATTGATTAGAGGAGATATCAGGGATAAAGGTATCTGTATAAAAGTAACTAAAAATATCGATTATGTATTCCACCAGGCAGCTTTAAGAAGTGTTCCCAAATCTTTAGATAACCCTTCCGAATATAACGAAGTAAATATTCAAGGTACTTTAAATCTCTTAGAGGCATCTTTAGAAAATAAGATAAGATGTTTTATCTTTGCTTCATCCAGCGCAATTTATGGAGAGGCAAAAAGGTTTCCTCAGAAAGAAATAGATCCAGCTTGCCCTATCTCTCCTTACGCCTTAACTAAATTAGTGGGAGAATATTACTGTCGGATATTTTCTAAAAGTTATGGTTTAAAGACTATCTCTTTGCGTTATTTTAATGTCTTCGGTCCTAAACAGGCTTTAGATGATGAGTATGCAGCAGTGATACCTAAATTTATCCATTGTCTTTTAAATAATAAACCTTATCCAGTATATGGAACGGGCAGACAATCTCGGGATTTTACCTATATAGAAAATGTTGTAAGAGCTAATCTTTTAGCTATAAAGATGATCGATAGATATAATGCAGGAGAAATCTTTAATATAGGAACAGGAAGAAGTTATACCATTTTGGAGTTGATTAAATTTTTAAATATTATATTAAATAAAGAGATAAAACCTACTTTTTTAGAGAAACGCCCAGGAGATGTATTTAAAACTCAAGCGGATATAAGTTTAGCAAAAAGAAAGTTATGTTTTTTGCCTAAAGTTAGCTTTCTGGAAGGTTTAAAAAGAACTGTAAGCTATTTTGAAGAAAGATGGCAAAAAAAATAACCGTGATAACTGGAGGCGCAGGTTTCATAGGTTCACATCTTTGCGAAAGATTACTCAATGAGGGCTTTAAAGTTATCTGTTTAGATAATCTTATTACAGGAAGTTTAGAAAATATCAGTTCGTTATTAAAGGATAAAAATTTCCATTTTATAAAACACGATGTTACTAAATATATTAAAATTAAAGGGAGAGTTGATTATGTTTTACATCTTGCCTCCCCTGCTTCACCGCAGGATTATCTTAAGCTTCCCATCCAGACATTAAAAGTTGGTTCCTTAGGAACACACAATAGTTTAGGATTAGCAAAAGAAAAAAAAGCTATCTTTTTGCTTGCTTCTACATCTGAAGTATACGGTGATCCTTTAGTTCATCCTCAAACTGAAAATTATTGGGGAAATGTTAACCCTGTAGGTTTAAGGGGAGCTTACGATGAATCAAAAAGGTTTTCTGAAGCCATCACTATGGCTTATCACCGTGTGCATAGAATAGATACTAAGATTGCTAGAATTTTCAATACCTATGGAGAGAGGATGCGTATAGACGACGGT
Source organism: Candidatus Omnitrophota bacterium (assembly GCA_023819505.1). Classification (GTDB taxonomy): domain Bacteria; phylum Omnitrophota; class Gorgyraeia; order Gygaellales; family JAMWCP01; genus JAMWCN01. Next base: position 4,075 of record JAMWCN010000015.1, read on the forward strand.
AGAGTCATTCCTAATTTTATTTATCAAGCAATAAATAACCAACCATTAACTGTTTATGGAAGAGGAACCCAAACTAGATCTTTCTGTTATATATCTGATATGATAGAAGGTCTCTTTAGACTTATGTTATCTAAATTAAATGAACCTGTAAACTTAGGAAATCCCTTTGAGTTTAGAATTATTGATTTGGCGTATCTAGTAATAAGATTGGCTAAAAGTAAAAGTAAAATTGTTTTTAAAAAATTACCTCAGGATGATCCTGTAAGGAGAAAACCCGATATAACCAAGGCAAAAAAATTTCTTAAGTGGGAACCTAAAGTGAATTTAGAAGAAGGGCTTCTTTTTACTATAGATTGGTTTAAAAACAACAGAAAGGAGGCAAGCTTATGATTGAGGGTGTAAAATTTGTGGAATTAAAAGCACATGTGGATGATCGAGGTTATTTAATAGAGATATTGCGCGCTAACGATGAGTATTTTAGTAAATTTGGTCAGGTTTATTTGGTAGGGAATTTTTCTAAAGGTACAATCAGGGCATTTCATAAACATAATATTTTATGGGATTGGTTTTTTATCAGTCATGGCTCTGCTAAATTTGTTCTGATAGACGATAGAAAGGCAAGCCCTACTTTTAAAAGTATAGATACATTCATTGTTTCAAGTAGAAACCCTTCTTTAATTGCAGTACCACCTGGAGTTTATCACGGTTGGATGTCTTTAGAAGATGATACGCAAATGGTTAGTATTGCCAGTGAAATCTATAATCGCCAAGCCCCTGATGAGGTAAGGATCCCTTACGATACCTTTGGGGATCTCTGGTCAGTAAAGCCAAGATAATGCGTATAGTAATTATTGGAGCAAATGGCCAATTAGGTAGCGATTTATCTATAGCATTATCTAAATATAAACCTATCTGTCTTACTCACAAAGATGTAGAGGTAGCAGATTTTAGAATTGTAAATAAGATATTTAGAAAATATAGACCAGAAATTCTTATTAATACAGCTGCCTTCCATAATGTAGCTTTATGTGAAAAAGAACCCTTAAAAGCATTTATGGTAAATGCAGTGGGGGTAAAGTATCTTGCAGAAAATTGCCTTTACTATAAGACAGTTTTGGTACATTTCAGTACCGATTATATTTTCGATGGTAAAAAGAAAAGGCCCTATATTGAAGAGGATTATCCTTCTCCTTTAAATGTTTATGGAATAAGTAAATTAGCAGGAGAGTATTTTATCCAATATATATTAAAAAAATATTTCATCATCCGTACCTCTGCTATGTTTGGAGTGCATCTCTGTAGAGCGAAAGGAGGAAATTTTATAGATACGATGTTAAGGCTATATAAAGAAAAAAAAGAGATAAAAGTAGTTAAGGATGAAATTACCTCTCCCACATATAGTTTAGATTTAGCTAAGCAAGTTAAGGAGTTAATTACCACTTCCCATTATGGCATATTTCATATATCTGGTCATGGCTTCTGTTCTTGGTATGATTTTGCTAAAACGATATTTAAATTTTTGAATATAAAAGTGAAGATAGAACCTGTGGAAGCAAAAAAGTTTTGTCCTGAAGTCAGAAGACCTCCTTTTTCAGCACTGGAAAACAAGCATCTTAAAATTTTAGGTTTAGATAGAATGCGTCCATGGCAAGAGGCATTAAAAGATTATTTAAAGAAAAAGAAATTGATATAAAAATTTATTGAATTTTTTAAAATATATGGTATATTTGTAAATAGAGGGCTTGATTTTGTGCTTTTATATAAAAAGGCTTTATTAAGATAAGAAGCACAAAATCTAATCTTACCCGGAAAGGAGGGAAGAATAAAAGATGAAAAAGGGTTTTACATTAGTTGAAATTATGATTGTTGTGGCGATTATTGCACTTTTAGCTGCTATTGCTATACCTAACCTTCTGCGTGCAAGAATTACTGCTAATGAATCCGCAGCACAAGCAACTCTGAGGACAATCTCTACTGCCTGTGAAACCTATGCCGCTGCTAACAATGGTTCATATCCTTCTAACGAAGCAGCCTTAACTGGAGCAACACCACCTTATTTAAATCGTGCTTATAATGGACAGACTATTCAAGGTTATACTTATACTTTAACTTTAGCTACCACAGGTTATACCGTTACCGCTGCTCCTGCTCAATGCGGAACTTCAGGAAATAAGACATATACCATTACTACAGGTGGTGTGTTAACTGAAGCTGCTTGTGGTGGTTAATGAATTCGGTATTTTAGGGGCTTTTACCCCGTCCACTTTTTAAAAGGGACGGGGTATTTTTTTATTGACTTACAATATCTCTTAATTTAGAATAGAGAAAATGAGATATTTTTTTAAAAAAGGTTTTAGTTTATTAGAATTAACCATAAGTATAGGTATTCTTATTTTAGTAATCTCCTCCATTTATGTAAGTTTAGTCTATTGTCTAATTTTGAATGAATCTAACTATTCCTTAACTATTGCCAGTAACGACGCCCAAAGAATATTAGAGCAGATTAGACAGCTTCCTTTTGATGAGATTCAAAATTACATCCCTACCCAATTTAATAATCTTAAAAACGAAACTGTAACCGTAGATAAAGATATAGAAGATAGGATTGCTAAGATCAATGTAACTGTAAGTTGGGATGAAAGAAACAGAAAGAAAAATTTTTCTCTTCTTACAAAAATTGCTCGTTAAAAGAAGAGGTTTTACTTTAGTAGAGATTTTAGTAGCAAGTTTTCTTTTAATTGCTATAATTTCTGCATTATTTCTTCTTTTAAATACAGGTCAATTTATAAATCAAACTGGTTCCTTAAAATTAGAATTAATTTCTGAAGTAAGAAATGTAATAGAGTTGCTTATGAGAGATTTAAGGCAAACTTTTGCCTATGAGATTAGGAACAATCAACCAGCTTCTAACCATTTAAAATTTAGAGTATGTTTAGGTCATGACGGAACAAATATCTTATTAAGCAACAGGTATATAGAATATATATACGATAATATTACACATTCTTTAACAAGGATCGATTATAATTTTGATCCTGAAAGAAGATGGACTTATAATGATATAGTGGTATCAGATCCTGATAAAGAGCCATTTGATTTAACTGAACTGAATAACAATAAAATAATTTTGACAATTAGAGTTTCCAAAGAAAAATTTTTCAGTCCCCCTATTAAAGAGACTTTTATCTCAGAGGTGAAATTAAGGAATGAATAAAAAAGGTTTAGTACTTATCTTTAGCGTTTTAGTCTGTATAGTTCTTTTTATTTTAAGTGGTTCTTTATTTTTTAGGACTATAATAGAGAATGACTTAGTAAAAAGGTATGTTTTGTCTACGCAGGCATTCTGGTTGGCTGAAGCAGGGATTGCTGAAGCGATAGTTAATCTACCCAATAATGTCTCAGGTTATATTGGAGATCCGCGTTTCTCTTACTCTGCTAATGTTTTTGGTCCATTCGGAGAAAATAATCTTTACTACCGGATAAATTCTTCAGGTTCCGTAGAATTTATTGATAGAGGTGAAATTAAAAAATTTAGTAAGAATTTAGAAGCAGTAATAAGAACTGAAGAAGTTGAGCCTACTAAATTTAAATACGCAATTGAGACAACTGTAGATCTGATTATCAAAGGCTCGGTAGATATAAATCCTGATGATTCCTTCAAAGAATTTTCTTCTGTAAGCTTTGCGGATATGTTTGGTCATACAAAAGAGGAAATAAAACTTTATGCGGATTATCTCTATACAGACCCACCTAACAATGTTTTGCCCTGTGAAGGAATAACCTGGATAGAAGTATCTGAAGGAAACGCATTCAGGATAACCTCTAATACTTGGTATGGTTCAGGTATCCTTATCGTAGAAGGAGATGCATTTATTACTGGAGGGACCTTTGATGGTATAATATATGTGATAGGAAAATTGCGTATGTCTGGAAATCCTGTTGTAAATGGAGCAGTTATTGCTGAAAGTGATACGGAGTTGGTAGAGGATACCACCATAACAGGAAATGTTACTTTAAATTATGATTTAGAGAAGATATCGGATGCTTTGAATAATAATTTAAAATTTATTTTTGTAGAATTGGTATCTTGGAGAGAAATCTAATTATGTTTAAAAAGAAACAGAATATAAAAATCGCTTTAGATTGGGGTTCCTATTCCTTAAAGATAGTAAAATTAGAATCTATAAATAACCGTCATATAATCCGTAATTTTTTATTTGTAAATATAGCTTCTTCTAAGGATGTTCTTTCTTTAATTAAGGATAGTCTATTTAAATTAGAAGTAGGTAGCCTTCCTATAAGTATGTCTGCAAGTGGACATAATGTTATCTGTCGTTATATAAATTTTCCTTTAATGAATGAAGAGGAATTCAAGGAAGCAATAAAATTTGAAGCCCCTAAGTATATCCCTTTTTCTTTTAACGATGTATATTTTGATAGCATTATTCTTAAAAAAGATACTTCAGCAAAGAAGATGTTAGTTCTTATTGCTGCTGCTAAAAAAGATTATATAGATCAAAGGATAGATGTAATTAAAAAAGTAGGTTTCAATGTAAGTTTAATAGATATCGATTCTTTAGCGATAAGTAACTGTTTTAACTTTAATTTTTCAAAGGATGCATCTTTAAAAAATAAAGCTGTTGTTTTGCTTAATATTGGAAGTTCTATAACTAATCTAAATATACTTGAAGATAGAATAGCAGTTTTAAGTAGAGATATAAAGATAGCAGGGGATGATTTTACTAAAAGGATATCTTCAGATTTAGGTTGTGATTTTGAAACTGCTGAAGGAATAAAAACCCAACCGGATGAAGAGCAGATTCAGAAGATAAGGCCGTCTTTGGAAGCGGTTGCTTCTTTATTAGCTCAAGAGATAAGAATATCTTTAGATTATTATGAGAGTCAAAGCGTAAGTACTGTAGATAAACTCTACCTTACAGGTGGAAGCAGTATTCTGATTAATTTAAAAGAAATTTTATCTCGCTATTTGGATATGGAAGTAGAGATTTGGGATCCTTTAGTTGGTTTTGAGGTATCTGAGAGTATAAATCAACAGGAGATCTATTCTAAATCTCGGTATCTGGCAGTAAGTTTAGGATTGGCTTTAAGATGATTGAGATAAATCTATTACCTCAAGAATTAAGACCAAAGAAGAAAACCTATCTATCACAGAATTTATGGTTAGTTTGGATTTCAGTTTTAGGCATCATCTTAGGATTACATGTTTTGTTTTCTCTTCTTATAATTACAGGAAACTTACAGTATAATATTCTTAATAAGAGATGGCTATCTAATCAAGATAAATTTAAGAAAGTAGAGGAATGGAAAGCTCAACAGGAGGCTTTGCTAAAGGAACAACAACAAGCTTTAAAGTTCCTTCAACAGAGAACCATTATCTATCCTAAATTGATTTCTCTTTCAAAGTTTCTTCCTAAAGGGATGTGGTTTAATCATCTTGTAATTAAACTAAATACTCTCTCTCTGGAAGGTTCAGTTATATCGCTAAAGGAAGAACATATGAGTATAGTGCGCCTATTTTTAGAAAATTTAAAAAAAGATAAAAATTTAGTAGAAATTCAGTTAGGACCGCTTAAGAGAAGAAAAATTTCAAACTATGAGGTTTTAGATTTTATTTTAGAGGCGAAGCTTAAATGAAGATTGATTTTGGAAAATTTAATATCCCTGATAAAAAAAGACAGTTTATTTTATCTTTAGTATTTATAATCTTACTGATCTTGGATTTTAATTTTGTATTAGGTCTTCAGATCAATGCCTACAGAAAAATTAATCTTAAAGTAAATAAATTAAAAAAAGAGTTCTCTTTGCTAAAACAGAATTTAACAAAGATGGAAGAATCTTTAAAAGGAAGCACTCCTGAATATAAAAGGAATATAAAAGAAGATGAAGTTTCTTTACTTATAGAAAATATCTATAAGTTAGCTAATCAACAGAAGATAGAAGTTATACAGTTGATCCCTCAAAGAGAAGTAACTAAATCCCCCTCTGAATTAGTCTCTTACATATTTAAAATAAATCTCAATGCAGATTTCTATTCTTTATTAAATTTTATTAAGGCTTTAGAAGAAAATAATATAATTATAACAGTAGAAGGATTAGATATAAACAGTAATCCTAAGGATATGTTTCATCATAAAGTAGAGCTAATTTTAAGAACGAATGTTAAAAAATAAGTTCTTTATACTTTGCTTTATAATTATATCTTTATTTTTAGTAAAAGAAGCCAACTGCCAGCGGGATCCTTTTATTTCATTAATTACTCCTGATGGCAGATTGATTTTTGTTGAAGAGGAAAAAAAGGAAGAGTTAAAATTAGAAGGTATCCTTTATAATCCTTACGGAGGTTCCTCTGTAATAGTAAATGGCGAAATCTTAAAGATAGGAGATTGGATCGGTAACTATCAAGTTTATAAGATAGAGCTTAATAAAGTTGTATTTTTAAAAGAAGGAAATGAAGTAGTTATAAGTTTAGAAAAGGAGGAGTAATTATGGATTATAAAAAATTAATTATTATTATATTTTTAAGTTTTTTTATGAAAGGAGACCTTCTTTATGCACAGCAATCAGAAGCGCAACTTGCTACTGTAGAAAGTATTGCTGAATCAGAAAATATCACCTTGGATTTCAAAGAGGCAGATATCAGAAATGTTTTAAAAATTATTGCAATGAAAGCAGGTATAAATATAGTTGCTACTCCTGAAGTGATGGGAACAGTTTCTATAAGATTAGAGAATGTTCCCTGGCAGAAAGCTTTGGAGGTAATTTTAAAAACTTATGGATTTGCTTATGAGAGGGTTGGCAATATCATAACCGTTGCTCCTATTGAGAAACTTACCAATTTAAAGAAACAAGAATCTGAGCTTTATCAGATTCAACCTACAATCACTGAGGTTTTCCATTTAAAATATATCGATGCTCTGGATGCTAAAAAAGCATTAGAGCCACAACTTTCTCCTCGCGGAAAAATTACAGTTCTGGAGATGACTGGACAGGCAGGTTGGGAATTTGGAGGTGAGGAATTAGGAAAGCGTAAAAGGGTAGCTGAAGAAAGATTAGCTCGCTCCAAAGTATTGATTATAAGTGATATCCCTGCAGTAATAGATAGATTAAAAGAGGTAATAGATAAAATTGATATAAAACCACAGCAGGTATTGATTGAGGCAAGGATTATGGAGGTAAATAGGGATAGATTAAAAGATATAGGTTTTGATATAGGTACAGGAACAAGCGGAGCTTCTGGATATGCTACTGCACCTACGGATATCGGTCTAAGTAGCGAGGGCAAAAAAACATTAGGAGGAAGAAATTTAGGATCAGAATTTACTCCTAGTATATTTACTCCTCAAGAAGGTATAACCACATTTCCTGGAACTTATCCCTATAAAGCAGGATTAGAGTTGATATTTAAAAAATTAACCGGAACAGAATTTGAAGCAATCTTACATGCATTGGAGGAGGATATCCATACCAATGTTTTATCTGCACCCAGGATCATGGCGCTTAATAATCAAGAAGCAACTATTCTAATTGGGACAAGGTATCCTATTATTAAAAAAGAGTATACAACTACCACTGCAGGAGCTAGTACCGTAAGTGGTGAGTCTTTAGACTATTATCAAGATATAGGAATTCAACTTAATGTTGTTCCTCAAATTGGTGCAGATAATTATATAAATATGGTGATCCATCCTGCAGTTACAGATTATACTACTACTAAAGGAACAAATGAGTATCCTATAATTGAAACAAGAGAGGCAGAGACACGCATACTGATGAAAGATGGGGAGACAGTTGTGATTGGAGGCTTATTAAAAGATGTCAAAAAGAAACAGATTATCGGAATCCCCTTTTTAAATAAAATTCCTATATTAGGAATTTTATTTAAGAGAGAAATCGTAGATACCGCCAAAATAGATCTACTTATCTTTATCACTGCCCGGATCGTTAAAGAAGGAGAATTTACTACTGAGAAGATCTCGGAACTAAAGACAAATCTGGGCAAAGAGCCAAAAATAAATAAAAAATAACAGAACAAATTTTTCATATTCTAAGTTAATATAAATCAAGGGGTTAAAAAATATCAATGTCTCCAAAATGTATAAATTTAGTTTTATATTTTCTAAAAAAGAAAATATGAAATATATTTCTCATTTAGATTTAATGCGGCTTTTTATCCGGGCAATGCGCAGAGCAGAACTTCCCCTTAAATACACCCAAGGATTCAATCCCCATCCAAAATTTAAAATAAAAAGGGCATTAAAGTTAGGTGTAGAAAGCGAAAATGAAGAAGCAGAAGTTATCTTGAATGATTTTTTAGAACCTGAGGAATTTAAAAAAAGACTACAGGAGCAACTTCCAGAAGGTATCTTTATAAAAGAAGTTATATTAAAAGAATAATTAAAGAACTTAACAATAATAACAAACTGAACGAATATGACCAAAGAGATCCTTATAAATGTGGAACCTCAACAGACATCAGTTGCTATCGTAAATAAATCTAAGTTAGAAGAATTTTATGTAGAACGACCTCAATTTAAGACCATTGTGGGAAATATCTATAAAGGAAGGATTTCTGAAATCGTCTCTTCCTTAAATGCTTGTTTTGTAGATATCGGTTTAGAAAAGAAAGGTTTTTTGTATTTAGAGGAGCCTATATTAGGAGAGTTCGATACAGAGATAGAAACTAACATTTATTTTCCTCCTTTAAAGAAAGATCAAGAGATTTTAGTACAGGTAACTAAAGAAGCATTTAGTAGGAAAGGACCGCGACTTTCTACAAATATAACTTTACCAGGTAGGTATCTTGTGCTTATGCCTTTTGCTTCTCGTATAGGAGTATCAAGGAGGATAGAAGACGAGGCAGAAAAGAAGAGATTAAGACAGATAATGGAAGAGCTTAAACTACCAAAAGATGTAGGTTTTATCGTAAGAACTGCTGCTTATGGTAAAACCATACAGCAGTTGCGTACTGATGCCTATTTTCTGCTTAAATTATGGTCAAAGATAAAAAGAGCCAGCTATTATAAAAGAGCACCTGCTTTAATCTATGAAGACTATGACCTTATCTTAAGAGTAATCCGTGATTCCTTTACCGAAGATGTAAATAAAGTTATAGTTGATTCTAACTTACAGTACCGTAGGATCTATAGATTTGTAAAGACATTTTTAAGAGATCTGGTCTCAAGGATTGAACTTTACAAAGGAGATGATTTATTTTTAGAGAAAGGGATCGAAGGAGAAATTCAAAAGATATTCGAGACTAAAATATATTTAAGATCAGGTGCTTATATTATAATTGAGCCTACAGAAGGATTAGTAGTTATCGATGTTAATAGTGGAAGTTTTAAAGGTAGACTATCTTTGGAGGAAGCAGCTTTTAGAATAAATATGGAAGCAGTCCCAGAGATTGCCAGACAACTCCGTTTAAGAGATTTAGGTGGGATAATTGTAATCGATTTTATTGATATGCAGAAAGAGATTCATCGCCAGAAAGTTTTACAGAATTTAAAAGAAGCATTAAAAGCAGATAGAGCTCATTGCGATATTTTAGGAATATCACGCTTCGGTTTAGTAGAGATGACAAGGGAGAGGATACACAAGACTGTTGAGGCAATAACTTATCAGAGCTGTCCTTACTGTCAAGGTAGAGGAAGACTTAAGGCTCCTTCTACAACTGCCTTATATGCTTTAAAAGAATTAAAGCGTTATATAAAAAATAATCCTTATTTAAAAGAGATAAAACTCACCTTAAATCCTCTAGTAGTAGATGAGATCCTTAAGGACAAAAAGATTATAAGAGATTTAGAGCGTAAGTATCGTATAAATATAGAGTTAGTCTCTAACCCCGCCTTTCACTTAGAAGAGATCAAAATTTCTTAAAATTTATTAATCCTTGACCTAACCCCTTTTATATTATATAATTAAAAATCTATCAAAAAGGAGAAGGCTTATGTATGCAATAGTAGAGATAGGGGGAAAACAATATAAGGTAAAACCAAATGATATAATCCAGGTGGAAAAGCAGGATGTAGATAAAGCAAATAAAATTATTTTAAAAAGTGTGCTTTTAGTAGCTAAGGATGATGGAGAACTGAAGATAGGAGCTCCTGTAGTAAAAGATGCCTCGGTGGTAGCAGAGCATCTGGGGGTAGATAAAGGAAAAAAATTAATTATCTATAAATATCGGCGCAGAAAAGCCTCCAGTCACACAAAAAAAGGGCACCGCCAGAGTTTAAGTAGACTTCTAATAAAAGAGATTAAGGTTTAAGATATAATGTTATTTGTAGATCAGGCAAAGATATATGTAAAAGCAGGTAAAGGTGGAGATGGTTGTGGAAGTTTTAGATACACCCGTTATCACCGCTACGGTATACCTGACGGTGGAGATGGGGGAAAAGGTGGTGATGTAATTATTCAGGCAGATAGATCCCTTTATACTTTATTAGACTTCAAATACAAAAGCTCATTTATCGCTCCTGATGGTAAAAGTGGTTCATCTAATAATAGAAAGGGTAAAGACGCTAAGGATTTAGTTATCAGAGTACCTGTAGGAACTTTGATAATAGATGCTAAAACAGGTTGTATTTTGAAGGACTTAGATAAAGATAAAGATTCAATAGTAATCGCCTCTGGTGGAAAGGGAGGAAGAGGGAATAGCTCTGGAGCAAAAGCTACAAAAGGATTACCCGGCCAAGAGAGGGAACTGATTTTAGATCTAAAATTAATTGCTGATGTAGGGTTGATCGGTTTCCCTAATGTAGGAAAATCTACATTGATTTCAAGTATATCGTCTGTTTCTTCTTTAGTTGCTCCTTATCCTTTTACTACTAAAAAACCTGTTTTGGGAGTGGTAAAGTATAATGATTTTAGTTTTGTAGTAGCAGATATCCCGGGATTAATTTCAGGTTCGCATCAAGGGAGAGGTTTGGGAGATAGATTCTTAAGGCATATAGAGAGGACAAAACTAATTCTTCACATTATTGATATTTCAGGCTCTGAAGGAAGAGATCCTATAGAGGATTATAAAATAATAAATAAAGAATTAAGACTTTATAATAAAGCTCTTTTGGAGAAACCGCAGATTCTTGTAGCTAACAAAATGGATTTAAATGGCTCTTTGGATAATCTTGAATTATTTAAAAGAAAGATAAAGAGAAAAATCTATCCTATATCTGCTTTAAAAAAAGAAGGACTGGAGGAATTAATTGAAGAGATCGTTTTACAACTTCAAAAAATTGGTAGTTAAAATCGGTTCAAGCCTCTTCTCTTACAAGAATACCGTTTCCAGACTCTGTAAAGAAATCTCTCAGATAAGTAAATCAAAAAATGTAGTTTTAGTTTCTTCAGGAGCGATATTTTATGGGATGAAATTATTAGGTCTAAAATTTAGACCTAAAAGTCTAAATCTTTTGCAGGCAACCGCTGCTGTAGGTCAAAGTGAATTGATGAATTTTTATCGAAGATATTTTAAAGCAGAAGGTTTAAATTGTGCTCAGATCCTACTTACCTGGGATGATTTTAACCAAAGGTCTCGCTACATAAATGCAAAGAATACAATCTTTTCGCTTTTAGATATGAAGATTATCCCTATCATTAACGAAAATGATACCATATCAACTGAGGAGATAAAATTTGGTGATAATGACCGCTTATCCAGTCTTGTAGCTAATATGATCGATGCGAATGTTTTAATTATCCTGTCAGATGTAGAAGGTCTTCTTGACGAAAAAAAACAACTAATCAGGGTAGTTGAAAATATCAGTCCCGATTTAGAAAAATTAGCAAAATCCACTTCTAAATTCAGTTCTGTGGGGGGTATGATTTCAAAACTTGAAGCAGCCAATATCGCTGTAAATTCCGGAATATACTGTATAATTGCTGATGGTAGAAAAAAAGATATACTTAATAAGGTTTTGGAATCTCCTTTTGAAGCAGGAACGGTATTTTTACCTAAAGAGAAGAGATTAGTTGCCCGTAAGCGTTGGATTGCCTACGGAACAAAACCAAAAGGAAAGATTTTTGTAGATGAGGGAGCAAAACAGGCTCTCCTGAATAAAAAGAGCCTTTTGGCAGTAGGGATTATAGCACTAGAAGGTGATTTTAAAAAAGGAGAGATTGTAAGTGTATACGATACAAATAATAATGAGTTTGCGAGGGGAAGAGTTGAACTGGAGGCAAAAAATTTAGAGAACGTAAAAGGTAAGCGTTATCCTAAAGAGATAATTCATCAGGATAATTTAGTAATTTTATAATATGGAGAGATTCCAAAAACAAAAAATTATTCAAATAGCTAAAAAAGCAAAAGAAGCTTCTTTAAATATAGCTTCTCTTTCAACTGATGTTAAGAATAATATTCTAAAAGCGCTAGCAGAAAACTTACTTAAAAATAAAGACTTCATTTTAAATGAGAATTATAAAGATGTAGAATTAGCTAAAAAGATGAAGTTATCAAATGCTTTTGTAGATAGACTTACTTTAAATGAAACCCGTCTAAACAATATGAGTAAATCTATCCTTAGCTTGATAAATTTACCTGATCCTGTAGGAAAGATAATTAATAGTTGGCAGGCACCTTCAGGATTTTTTATCTCAAAGATACGTGTACCTATAGGAGTTATCCTTATTATTTATGAAGCAAGACCAGATGTAACCTCCGATTGTATCGGGCTGTGCATAAAATCTGGTAATGCGGTGATTTTAAAAGGAGGTTCTGAATCTTTAAATTCAAATTTAGCAATCTATAAAGTTTTTTTAAATATTCTAAAAAAATTTAGCTTTCCTTGTGATGCAATAAATGTTATTCCTACCAGAGACAGGCGTGTATTGAATTTACTTTTAAGACTTAACGATTATATAGATTTAGTTATACCTCGGGGAGGAGAGAATCTAATTAAAAAAGTAACTAGTATTTCCCGCATACCAGTAATTAAACATTACAAAGGTATCTGTCATATCTATGTAGATAAGGATGCAGATATAGAGATGGCAAGGAAAGTCTGTTTCAATGCTAAAGTGCAGAGACCTTCAACCTGTAATGCTATGGAGTCAATGCTTGTGCATCGTGATATTGCAGAGAAGTATTTACCCTTAATCCTTAAGGATCTTGTGGAAGCAGGGGTTGAAATCCGTGGCTGTTCTTACACTTTAAAGATAGCTAAAAATTTAGGCTTAAATAAAGCTAAATTTAGGAAAGCAACCATTAAAGATTATCAAACTGAATACTTAGATCTAATTTTAGCAGTAAAAGTTGTAAATGATCTTGAGGAAGCAATAGACCACATCAATAGATACGGTTCGCACCATTCTGATGCGATCATCACTTTTAAGGAAAATACTGCCGAAGAATTCTTAAAAAGGATAGATTCTGCCTGTGTATATCACAATGCCTCCACCCGTCTTACCGATGGATACCAATTTGGTATGGGGGCAGAGATTGGTATATCTACGGATCGTATCCATGCTCGAGGTCCGATGGCATTGGAAGAATTAACCACTTATAAATATATAATAAAAGGAAAAGGTCATATCAGAACATAAAATATGAAAATAGGAATTTTAGGAGGAACATTTAATCCTATACATTTAGGACACCTAATTTTAGCTGAGGAGGTAGCAGATAGATTAAATTTAGATAAAGTTATTTTTGTGCCTACATATATACCTCCACATAAAGATAATTCTGATATCGCTTCTGCAAAAGACAGACTTAAGATGGTAAAATTAGCGATAAAAAATAATAAAAGATTCTCTTTTTCAGATATTGAGATAAAAAGGAAGGGTTTTTCTTACACCATCGATACTGTAAAAGAATTTAAAATATTGTATCCTGATGATGAACTCTATTTTATTGTCGGTTCCGATCTAATTAAGTATTTAGATAGTTGGAAGGATTTAGGGGAGATTTTAAAATTGATTAGGTTTGTCGTTGCTACTAGACCGGGTTATCCTTTAGAAAATATACCTAGCTATATCTCTACTATAAATATTCCTGCTATAGATATATCTGCTTACCAGATAAGAGAGGCAATAAAGAATAATAGGCCTTTTCGGTATCTAGTGCCTGAAGAAGTATACTATTATATAAATAGAAAAAAACTCTATCGATGATAAAAGTTGCTGCTTCAATACTATCTGCAGATTTCAGTAGATTAGCTGAAGAGATTAAGAGGGCGGAGAAAGCAGGGGTAGATTTAATCCATATAGATGTGATGGATGGAAATTTTGTTCCCAATATTACTATCGGACCACAGGTAGTAAAGGATATACGCAAGACAACAGAACTTCCTTTTGATGTGCATCTGATGATTAAAGAGCCTTTAAGATATATCGATGATTTTATATCTGCAGGTTCAGATATGCTTACCGTTCATATTGAGACAGTTTCAAAAAATGATATTAAAGAATTAAAGAATAAACTTTTTAAAAAGAATATAAAATTGGGCATTTCTTTAAACCCAGCAACACCTTTAGATAGGATTACTCCTATCTTAAAGGATGTAGATTTTGTTTTGGTGATGACGGTAAATCCTGGTTTCGGTGGGCAGAAGTTTATTAGTTGGGTAGTCCCTAAGATAAAAAAATTGCGTAAAATTTATAAAGGTATCATCTCTGTAGATGGAGGTATAAACGAAAAGAATGCTAAGAGTTTAGCCTCTATAGGAGTAGATATATTTGCTTGCGGTTCTTATATATTCAATTCTAAAGACCCAGTTAAAGCGATTAAAAATTTAAAAGAATTATTTAGAAAGGAGTTTTAAAAAAA
>JAMWCN010000102.1 GCA_023819505.1 Candidatus Omnitrophota bacterium
CCTTAGAAGAGGAGGTAGAGATGAAACATAATGTCCGTTCTTTATCAGGTTGTCCAGGTTCAAAAATTATGGATTTTAGAAAAGAGGGAAAAGGAGAAATTGGTGATACTAAAGGTAAAAGACCTTCAGAATTAAGACAGTGGCCAATTCAACTACATCTTGTTTCACCGCAGGCAGCCTACTACGAGAAAGCAGATGTCTTGCTTTCTGCAGATTGTGTAGCTTATGCTATTGGAGATTTTCATAAAGATTTCCTTAAAGGAAAATCTTTAGCCATCGCCTGCCCAAAATTAGATGAAAGTCAAGAGGCATATGTAGAAAAGATTAAATCTTTAATTGAGGATGCTAAGATAAACACGCTTACGGTAATGATTATGCAGGTGCCTTGCTGTTATGGTTTAGTAGCTTTAGCCCAGGAAGCAGCTAAGCAGACCAAGAGGAAGATACCCATAAAATCTATCGTTGTAGGTTTACAAGGCGAGGTTTTGTCTGAAGAGTGGCTTTAATTTTTTCTTGACAGAGAAAGAAATTTATGGTATTTTTATAATAGAAATTACAAGGAAGTAGAGGAGTAAAAACAAAGGCGTTTCCAAAACGCCTTTTTTATTTTTAGGAAAGAAATCTGGGGGAGAAAGATGCAGAATTTACGCCTGGGTATCAGCCAAATTAATTCTGTTGTGGGAGATTTGGGAAGAAACACCCAAAAAATAATTAATTATATTGAAAAAGCAAAGAAAGAGGCAACGGATATAGTTATTTTCCCGGAGTTAGTTATCACTGGCTATCCTCCTGAAGACCTGCTGCTTAAGCCAAAGTTTATTCAGGACAACTTAGATTGCTTAAAAAAAATTGTCCGGAAGACATCGGGTATAGTTGCCATTGTTGGCTTTGTGGATAGAGAAAAGGGAAATCTGTATAATTCTGCGGCTGTAATCTCTGAGAAGAAAATTTATGCTATTTATCATAAAATTTTTCTACCCAATTATGGAGTTTTTGATGAAAAGCGTTACTTCTGCTCAGGAGACAGTCCTCAGGTTTTTAAATGGAATAAAATAATTTTTGGAATAAATATCTGCGAAGATATTTGGCATAGAGATGGGCCAATAAAAGAGCAGGTCAAGTGGGGAGCAAAAATAATCTTTGTCTTAAATGCCTCTCCTTATCATCAGGGAAAAATAAAAATTAGGGAAAGGATAGTTAGAGAACAGGCAAGAGAAAATCGGGTTTATATCGCTTATGCAAATTTAGTTGGCGGTCAGGATGAGCTTGTCTTTGATGGACAGAGCCTAGTAGTTGATGATAGAGGTAAGGTGCTCAACAGAGCAAAGGCATTTGCAGAGGACCTTTTAGTTGTGGATTTAAAGATTCCTCCACTAAAGAGGGAGGTAAAGCATTTAATTGATATAAGAGATGAAATTCATCATCCCCAAAAACCTATACTTCCCGTAAGAAAAATTAAAAGGCTAAAACCCTTACCAGAAATTTATCAGGCATTGATTCTCGGGCTTGGTGATTATGTAAGAAAAAATGGTTTCCAGAAAGTGGTTCTTGGACTCTCAGGGGGGATTGATTCTTCTTTAGTAGCTACCTTAGCGGTTGATACCTTAGGAAAAGAAAATGTTTTTGGTGTATTTATGCCTTCAAGGTATAGCTCCCGGGAATCTGAGGAGGATGCAGAATGTCTGGCAAAAAATCTGGGAATAAAATTGATAAAAATTCCTATTGAGCCAATATATAAACTCTATCTTTTAACCCTTGAGCCACATTTTTCAGGGAGAGAAAGAGATATTACTGAAGAGAATATTCAGGCGCGCATCCGGGGAAATATCTTGATGGCTTTTTCAAATAAATTTAACTGGCTGGTTCTAACTACTGGGAACAAATCGGAGATGAGCACAGGTTATGCAACTTTATATGGAGATATGGCTGGTGGTTTTGCGGTAATCAAGGATGTTCCCAAGACATTGGTCTATAAATTGGCTAAATATAGAAATTCTTTAAGTCCAGTTATTCCTGAACGTGTTCTTACCAAAGAACCATCGGCTGAACTCAAACCGAATCAGAAAGATAGAGATACATTACCACCTTATGCAACTTTAGATCCAATCCTAAAGGCTTACATTGAGGAAGATAAGGGTTTTGATGAGATTGTCTCTTTAGGATTTGATAAAGAGACTGTATATAGAGTGCTTACAATGGTTGATAAAAGTGAGTATAAAAGAAGACAATCTCCCCCGGGAATTAAGATTACCCCCAAAGCCTTTGGTAAAGATAGAAGAATGCCCAT
Source organism: Candidatus Omnitrophota bacterium (assembly GCA_023819505.1). Lineage (GTDB taxonomy): Bacteria > Omnitrophota > Gorgyraeia > Gygaellales > JAMWCP01 > JAMWCN01. The sequence goes on from JAMWCN010000102.1 coordinate 2,288, forward strand.
CACAAATAGATACTAAGGTTAGAATGAATTTTGAAGATTTATTAGAAAAAATTGGACCGAGATTAAAGAGGATTACCTACAAACTCAACGGTCATTCTTCATACATCAATGATGAAGACCTCTATCAGGAAGCCTTAATTTATCTCTGGGTTAAATTTTCCTCAGGTAAGTTTGAAGACAAGACCGAGAGTTATATTTTGCAAGGATGCTATTTCCATCTTAAGAATTATCTGCGTAAAATAAATAAAAGAATGAGTCTGGTGAGTATAGAATCCTTAACTGATGATGAAGCCATGAATTCAGAAGAGAAGCTACTTTTAAAAGATTCGGAATCTTATTTTGATTATCTGGATTGTAAAATTTTATTGGAAGAAATAGAGAATGATTGTCTTACCAAAAGAGAAAGGGAAGTCTTATCCCTCTGTTTAGAAGGATTAACTGTAAGAGAAATAGGTAAAAGATTGGGAGTCTCTCACGCTAGGATAGTAAAAATAAAAGCCAATATAAAAAGGAAATCAAATTTTTTACTGTAACAGCAATATAATAATGTCACCTTTCTGCAAAGTAGAAATGTCAGGGTAGATTAATGGTAAAATACCACCTCTAAAGAAAAAAGGAGGTGGTATTATGCAAGAACTAATTACCCTGACAATGAAGGAACAGCTAAGATACGAAGTAATTAGAGATAGTTTAAGAGGATTGATAAAGGTAAAAGAGGCATCTTGAGCTTTTAAATCTCTCAATAAGGCAGATCTACCGACTAAGAGATAGGGTAAAAAAATAGGGTATAAAAGGAGTTATTCATCATCTAAAAGGAAGGACTTCTTTTAAGAAGATACCTAAAGAAAAAGAGGAAAAAATCAAATACCTTTACAAAAAGAAATATTTCGGATTTAATCTTAACCACTTCACCGAGTATCTTAACGAAGAAGAGGGATTGGTGATTTCTCGGGAAAAAGTAAGGCGGATCTTAAGAGATGCTGGCCTTTATCCTAAAAAACCCAAAAGACAACCCAAACACAGAATCCATCGCGAACCCATGCCTCAAGAAGGCCTAATGGTTCAATTGGATACCTCAGAACATCTCTGGCTCTCCTCTTTGGATAAAAAAC
>JAMWCN010000016.1 GCA_023819505.1 Candidatus Omnitrophota bacterium
TCATCTCTTTGAACAATTTCAGCCTTTATCTTCGCACATAAATAAACTAATTTTAAAATCGCATCCTCATCTAATGATAATAATTTTTTATAGTTAGCTTCGATATAGTTAAGTAAACTGCCATTTTTAATTATACCGTATTTTATTGCCTCAGCTAACCCTGAACGTAGTTGTCTTAAATCTAAACTCTTAAGGCAATCTATATCAGATAACACTAAATAAGGCTGATAGAATAAACCTACAAGATTCTTTGCCTCTTTTAGATCCACAGCAGTCTTTCCACCGATACTGGAATCGATCTGCGCTAAAAGGGTAGTGGGTATCTGTATGTAAGGGATACCTCTTTTGTATATACCTGCAATAAATCCTGCCAGATCCCCTACTACTCCCCCACCCAAAGCAACGATAAATAAATATCCTTTATTATCTTTTTTTACAATATCTTTTAAAATAAAGAGGGCATTTGTTAGTGATTTTGCCTCCTCTGTATCTTCAACTAACTTTAAAATAGATTTAATACTGTATCTTTGAAAAGAATTAGTTATTATACCCGCATATCTTTTTGCTATATAAGAATTGCTAATTATATAAGCATAATTACCTAAATCTAATCTTTTTATAAAATAACCTGTTTTTTTCAAGATACCTTTCCCAATAAGAATTTTATAACTAAAATCTTTTAAATTTATCTTTATCTCTTTTATTAAAGTCCCCATAGTCTTATTATTATATTTACTATAGGCCAAATAATTATATTAAAAATTCCAAAGGCAATTAGAGCCATAAGGATAATAAAACCATAAGGCTCAATGGAAATATAAGATCTAAACAGATGTGGTGGTAAAAGACCCATAACTACTCTTGAGCCATCTAGAGGTGGTATAGGTATAAGATTAAATACTCCCAATACAATATTTATAATAGAAAAATTATTTAAAATAACACTAAGGAGACTTCCATGTGGTAAAATTTTTATTATCAAACTTAACCCAAAAGCCAAGATAAGATTTGAAGCCGGACCTGCTAGACCAATCCAAATTATATCTCTTTTAGGATTCTTCAAAAGTAAATAGTTTATAGGTACAGGTTTGGCAGCTCCAAATACAAATCTACCTCCTGTGGCAATGAATAAAAATAACGGTAAAATCAAAGTTCCCATTATATCGATATGGGCTAATGGATTTAAACTGAGTCTACCTGCTAATTTAGGAGTTGGATCTCCAAATTTATAGGAAACCCATGCATGAGAAAACTCATGTACACTCATTGCTAAAAGTAATAACCCAAAAGAGATTAAAAAACCAAAAATAGCCAAAAGTAGTCTCCCCTTATTTAACTTTTGGTAGGATTAATCTCTTCAGTAGGTTTGGACTCAGTAGCTCCGGTTTGTGGTTGTTCAGCGGTAGCTTTTTCTTTCTTTATTTTCATCCGGAAGACCTTAATTTTAGGTAGACCGTAGATTGAATTAGATTTCTGCCATTGTCCTTTTTCTAGAAGGATCTTTATCCTTTCTGTACGTTTAAGAACGGAACGTGTCTGCTTATCTTTAGAAGACATTTTTAAAGATGGATGTATAGACATATTTTACAGCCTCCTTATAAAGCAATCTCGATATTCTTTCTTTAATTCCCTTAAGGCTAACTCCGCCTCCTTTTTATTTAAAAATTTACCTACACATAACAGGATATAATCTCCCTTTTGCAGAATCATAGTTAAAAAACCTTTTTTCTTCAACTTCTCCGACTCTTTATAAGCAAATGATGATGTTTTATAAGTAGCTACCTGGATAGTATAATTTGCTGATAATTTATCTTCTCTCTGTATCAAAGCTTGCTGTATATTTTCTTTAGCTTCTTCCTCAAAAATATGTTCTTTATTTAAAATTTCGTTCTTCTGTTTATTATCTATAAGAGCTATATTTTCTCCTTTCTTTACTCCTAAACTAAAAGAGATAACACCCACTAGTAATAAAACTATAATAAATATAATTTTTTTCTCATAATTATGAATAACCCACCAATTAGATAGAGAATTATTTTCTTTAATAGTTTGGTCTTTAAATATTTCTAACTGTAAAGGTTTTCCTTTCATCAAATTAAATATTATATACTAATTATTTAATCAATTTCAAGTATTTTTTATATCTTAAAACTTTGATCGCCTTTAAAAATGCCTCTACCACTTTTGGATCGAATTGCGTCCCACTTTTCTTTTTAATTTCTTCTATAGCTTTAGATACATTGATCCTTTCTCGGTAAGGTCTCCCATAAACCATAGCTTCAAAAGCATCAGCTATTGCCATTATACGCGCCCCTAAAGGTATCTTGTTTCCTTTTAGTTTAGAAGGATAACCTTTACCATCGTATCTTTCGTGATGATGCATAATTATTGGAATCACCGGTCTTAATACCTGTAGAGGTTTGATTATCTGAGCCCCTTTTAAAGGGTGTTTCTTTATAATCTTAAACTCCGTAGGGGTAAGCTTTGTTGGTTTAGTAAGAATCTCTAAAGGCACATCTACCTTTCCTGCATCGTGGAAGAGACTAGCATATTGTAGACTTTTAATCTGAGCTTCATCTAATTTCATCTCTTGAGCAATAGCTGTAACTAAGCGACTAAAATAAGGTGAATGTGTATATTCTTGAGGAATACAAGTATCTAATAAGATTATTAGAGATTTTATAGAGCCTAAAATGATTTTTTGTTGTTCTTCATATAATTGAATATTCCTTATTCCTATCACCGACTGTTCTGCTAATATCATTAATAATTCTTGATCTTTTCCATTAAAGGAAGGAAATTTTTTTTCTCTACTAACAAAAATCATACCAATTATATCATCAGCTATAAGAGGGACTCCTAAAAGATGGTCATCCATTATAGATGATGAAGTATCAATTATTCTTTTTTCATTTTTAGAATTAATTTTTCTTTTTTTAGCAATAAAGTATTTTCTTTTTTTAGCCAGTATACATCTAATTACAGAGTATCTTTTGGAGTTATCTAAAAGAATAATATGACAATTATTTGAGTTAAGCACTTGATTAATCAATCTTGCCAATCTTAGAAGTAGGTTCTCCATATCAAATGTAGAGTTTATTATTCTGTAGAGACTGTGGAGGGAGGAGATTAAAAGTTTATACCCTTTCGTATGGATCAAATAATTTTTTGTACTCATCTAAAGCAAACCTATCCGTCATCCCCGCAATATAGTCACAGACTATGCGTTCAACACCATCATTTTTTATTCTCTTCTGTATATGCGGTGGTAAAGCCTGAGGATTTTTCACATATGATTTAAATAACTCTTTTATAAAAAGCTTCGCTTTATTTGACATACGGATGACACGGTAATTCTTATAAAGATTATCCATCAGGTATTTCCTTAAAGGTTCTCTTAAAGAAACCATCCCTTTACTGAAAGAAACAATTTTTTCTTTAATCTTTTTTGCATCTTGAAAATTTTTAATATCCATTTTTTTAATTCTGTTGAGAGTTTCTTCTATTAAATCGGTAACTTGTATATCGATAAGATTCTTTATTATAAGATACTTTCTTCTTGTTTCATCCAGACAACTATACTGAGAAGTTACCTTTTTATAAATATCATTCCACAGAGCTATCTTTTTTAAATCTTCTTCCTTAAGTAGACCTGAAGTTAATCCGTCATCTAAATCGTGGTTATCGTAAGCAATCTCGTCAGCGAGATCTACCACTTGAGCTTCTAAAGTAGGTGATTCCTCAGGCAGAAGTTCTTCTGTGCAACTAGCGCGGTCAAAACTTGAAGAATGCTTTACAATCCCCTCTCTTACCTCCCAGCTTAAGTTTAATCCTGGAAAATCAGGATACCTTTCTTCTAAGATATCTACTACCCTTAAACCTTGGAGGTTATGGTTAAAACCTCCATGATTAGCCATCAATTCATTTAATGCCTCTTCTCCGGAGTGACCAAAAGGAGTATGACCTAAATCGTGAGCCAAAGCTATCGCTTCTACCAAATCGATATTTAATTTTAAAGCAAAAGCAATTGTTCTAGCAATCTGAGATACCTCTAAAGTATGAGTAAGGCGGGTGCGGTAGTAATCGCCTTCATGGATTACAAAAACTTGTGTTTTGTATTCTAATCTCCTAAATGCAGCGCAATGGATAATTCTATCCCGATCGCGTTGATATATATTTCTATAAGGATGCTCTTCTTCAGGATACATTCTCCCTTTTGTTTGATAGCTTTTCATAGCGTAGTTAGCCAAAACCTTATTTTCATAATCCTTTATCTCTATATTCATATCTTCTTAAGCTTTAAGAAAAGTTCATCTAATGACTGTGAAATTATTTTGGTATCATATAATACAGGCATAAAATTTGTATCTCCTTTCCAACGCGGAACAATATGGATATGGAGATGTTTTTTTATTCCCGCTCCTGCTATATCAGATATATTTATACCGAGATTATAACCTTCAGGGTTTAAAATTTTGTTAAGTTTATATATAGTCTCATTTACTGTCTTAAATATATCTAAAATCTCCTCTTCTTTTAAAGAGGATATTTTATCTATATGGCGTCGAGGGAATACCATACTGTGTCCGTTATTATAAGGGTAGAGATTAAGCATAGCTAATGAATACCTGTTATTTATAAATACATAATTTTTTTTAGGAAATTTTCCTGCATTGCAGAAAATACATTTTTTGTTCTTTCTTTTTACTCTGATATAATTTATCCTCCAAGGAGCCCAGATCCTATCCATAATCTATATCTTAATTATCTCTGCCCTTTTTATAGAATTATTATCTATCTCTAATATCCCGTAAGAATTATATAGAGAAAATATCTTATCCGTAGGACTACCGGGATTAAAATATAAAATATCTTTTTCTTTTTTATTGAAAGGTTGATGCGAATGCCCAAAAATAATAATATCGGGGTTATCATCTTTGAATACTCTATTCAATAACTGTATCAGACCCCAAGGGGCTCCCCAACCATGGAATAGCCCAATACATAATCCTTCTACAGAGATAAGCTCTTTTTGGGGAAGATTTTTTATTACCTCAGAACTATCCATATTTCCGTAGACCGCTTTTACATTTTTACAGATACTCTTTAAAATCTCTAATACTTTCATTTCTACCAAATCACCCGCATGTAAGATAAGATCCATCTCCTTTAAACTATCCAAAACTTTATTAGGAATAGTTTTTGCTCTTTCAGGTATATGGGTATCTGAGATTACTCCTATCTTTACCATTTTAAATTACGATAAGGGGTCGATTAAAAAGCTCAAAGAGAAGGTTTATATTTTTTATATCCCAAGCAAGAACCTTCTCTTCCATCGCTTTTAATTTAACATTCGTATCTATGCGGTTAGAACTTATCATTATTTTTCTTTTACTTTTATACCTGAATTTTTTGCATTCATCTGAAAAGTTTACTATATCTTCTTCAGTTATTAAGCCATCCTTTATAGCAATCAACCATACCGAGTCAGTAGAACGACCTATGAGACCATCTTTAAATGGAAGAGCATTAAACTTCAATGGTTTAATCTCTCTAAAATTTATAAGCTTTATCTTCTTTCTATCAATATAAACGCATTCATTTTCAAAAAGAGACATCAACTCTCGGATCCTCTCAGATACATCCTTATGGGCACTGGTAATAAATTCATTATAAAGTCTATCTAATTCTTTTCTAAAAGAATCCTTTAAAGCTTGTTCTGTCCAGTTAAGAACAGACACCCTTTTTTCATAAACAAATTTTAACCATATATTAAACATACGGTCGTTAATTTTAAAAAAATCGCCATTTTTATTAACTACACCCAATTCTAATAGATAATTAAATGATTTTAAGATTTTATTTTTTTCCTTACGCATAATCATTGATATATCTTTTAATTTGTTATATCCTTCATAAAGATATATAAGTAGTTTGATCGATTCTTTATCTATACCTTGCTCCTGTAAATCCTTTAAATAATTGTAAAATCTTTGATTCAACGTCCCTATCTCTTCAATAAATAATTCTTCTAAAGCATTCCATATTAATTCTTTCTCTACACTATTATCTAATATATCCTGAGATTTCATCTTACATATACTAGATGCAATTGTATCTAAATAGAATGGTATTCCACCAGAAAGGTTAATTAAAAAATTTTGAATATCTTTATCTATAGAGATCCTACCAAGTTTTAATTCTAAAAATTCTCTACTAGTTTCAAAATCAAACGGTTCTATTTCAATTACCTCAAATTTTCCAAAAAGTAAAGATAGATTATCCATAAGTATCTTTCTACTTTTATAAGATGAAGAGCTTATGATTATAAACATAGTATTTTTCTGTAAGATTAAATTCTTTGCCCAATCTTTATATAGATTTTTTATACCCATAGTCTCTAAATTATGAAATTCATCAAATATTACTACACAGAATCTACCTGTCTCTTGATTTATAGTATCGCACAAAGAAAGTAATTCCATAAATACATCGCCTTTTCTCTTTCTTTCCAAAAGAGCAACTATATTTTTTATCTTATCTACTGTTTTAGGTATATATTTTGAAGATTTATCAATAAGAAATTCAAAATCTTCTTTTAGGAGGATTCCACTATTGAGGAGAAAATTGTAAAGGAGACTTCCTATGAATTGCTTAGCAAAAGATTCAAAATCATTTTTTCTTATCAAAACATAGATAGGGATTATCCTGAAATCGTAGAAACGATTAAAAAAATGTAGAATTATAGATGTCTTACCTACCATTTCCTTACCAATGAAAGCAAGATTCTGGCGGTATCCTTTAATAAAATCATTTAAACGTTTGGAGAGTATCTGTATATAAGAATCGCGATTAAAGAAAAAATTCTGCATAATTTTTTAAATCATTTTAGAGCGAGGGACGGGAATCGAACCCGCAACGTCAAGCTTGGGAAGCTTGCATTCTACCATTGAATTACCCTCGCATCTATAAAGCTAAACATCTTTGGGCTAACTTTATAGAGCAATACTTACCGCACATTGTGCATACATCTGAAATTGAAGGTTTAGAATACTTTCTCATTATAGATGCTTTTTTAGGATCAATAGATAAATTTATCTGTTTTTTCCAATTACGATTTTTTCTATAAAATGAAAGTTTTTTATCCCAATTGAAGGCTTCTTTTATCCCTTTGGCTAGATCTGCAGCGTGGGCAGCAATCCTTGTAGCAATTAACCCTTCTTTCACATCCTCTACTGTAGGATGACGGATATGCTCAGATGGAGTAACATAACATAAAAAATCCGCTCCTTCAGCAGCAGCCAAAGCTCCTCCTATAGCAGCACTGATATGGTCATATCCTAAAGCGATATCAGTAATAAGAGGACCTAAAACATAGAAAGGAGCGCCTCTACATATTTTCTTCTCCAAAGCTACATTTTTCTTAATTTGAGATAAAGGTACATGACCTGGTCCTTCAATGATTACACTTACATTCTTTTTTCTTGCACGGAGTGCAAGCTCACCTAAATTTTTTAGTTCTTCTATCTGTACATTATCTGTAGCATCTATTATGGAGCCAGGTCTTAAAGCATCACCTAAACTTAAAGTTATATCGTACCTATAGGCAATATCTAAAACTCTATCAAAGTACTCATATAAAGGATTTTCTCTCTTATTATGTATCATCCAGCTAGCAAGGATAGCTCCACCCCTGCTTACGATATCTAAGAGACGCTTATATTTCTTTAGTAATTCTAAAGACTTATATGTTATTCCTGCATGGATAGTGAAGAAATCAACCCCATCTTCTGCCTGATCTTTTAATACATCAAATATATCATCTTTTTTCATCTTAATAAATGAACCATATTTCTTAGTTGCCCCTACCGCCACCTCATAGATAGGAACGGTCCCTACAGGGAGAGGAGATTCTTTTAGAATAATTTTACGAATTTTCTTTAAATCTCCTCCTACACTTAAATCCATTACTGTATCTGCGCCGTATTCAAGCGCTACCTTCAATTTTTTCAATTCATCCTTTATATCTGTATTATCTGTAGATGTTCCAATATTTACATTTACTTTTGTTCTTAATCCATATCCTACCGCGCATGGTTTTTCTATTTTGCGTCGGTTATTATTAATGATAACAACTCTACCTTCTTTTATCCTCTTGCAGATCAATTTAGCATCTACATTCTCTTCTTTAGATATCCTTTTCATTAAATCTGTAATTATACCTTTAGATGCTAATTCTAACTGAGTAGGTATTTTTCCCATAACTCCTTCATCCTTTCTATAACTAAAAAAGGTTCTTCTGCACCGCAGAGTAATCTACAAAAACTAACCCTAGGTATCTTTAAAAATAAAATTTTATTTAGATTAGAAAGATCTATCCCTCCTACAGGGAAAAAAGGTATATGAATACATTTAGAAATTTCTTTAAGTATACCTATATTTAGAGGTTTTAAGTTTGGCTTTAGAGCTGTACCAAATATCGGACCAATACTTATATAATCTGCTCCTTCTCTTTCTGCCTCCAAAGCTTCTTCTATACTATGACAGGAAATCCCAATAATTTTTCTTTCACCGAGTAGTTTCTTTGCTAAAACTATAGGTAAATCATTCTGTCCAAGATGTATCCCATCTGCTCCTACAAGTTGAGCGATATCTATATAGTCATTTATAATAAATATTTGACGATTCCTGTTTAACAGTTTTTTTATTCTTTTTGCTTCAGATAATACCTGTTTTTTGTCAGAATATTTATCTCTAAGTTGAATAATATCTATATTATTCATTTTTTTTAAAATATCTATTGGCCATAAGAGAAATTTAGGATCTAAAATTAAATACCATCTAGATTTTTGGAGTAATTCTTTTTTCCAATTCATATATTCTGTAACGTAACTCTTTAAATCTAATTGAGATCTTCGAATTTATTAATTTAGAAAATTCCTCTAATACCCTTAAAGATTCTTTTACCCTCTGTATATTTGCAGAAAATATTTCCTGCCAATTCTTTCTTTTACTTTCGCTTTTAAATGTTATCTTACCTATATCGGATAAGGTATCCCTTGCTTTAAGTAATTCTTCAAAAGGCAGTCTCTTAACCAATGTCTTTAAATTATGTCTTAAACCCTTTATTTTTTTAGTAAAATAAAGACTATTAAGAACAAAACGGGCTATCTCTTCGCATACACGTAAACCTTCCTGTGTACGATTTATATTTACATCAATGATCCGGTATATAGATTCTATATTAAGAGAATTTTTTGACAATTCTATTTATTATATGAGAAGTAGAGATACCTTTAAGATATTTTACTGTAACTACTTTACCTCCGTAAGAATTTACTATATCTGCACCTACTATATCTGATTTTTTCCAATCCCCACCTTTAACTAAAAAATCTGGTCTTATCGTTTTAATTAGATTATAAGGGGTGGTTTCCGAAAAAGGAACAACAAAATCTACCGCTTCTAAAGCAGCAATTACTCCCATCCTCTCTTTTAAAGAATTTATCGGTCTTTTTTCTCCTTTTATTTTCTTTACAGAGTTATCTGAGTTTATTCCTACTACTAAAATATCTGCAAGTTCTTTTGCCTTCTGTAAATATACCACATGCCCATAATGAATGATATCAAAGCATCCATTAGTAAATGCTATAGTTTTACCCTTTTTCTTTTCTTCCAAAATTACATCTATAAGTTTATTTAAATTTAAAATCTTTTTATTTCTTGTCATTACAAAAAGTATCTTCAATAATCTCGCAGATGATATGACCTACAGTTATATGTGCCTCTTGAATCCTGGCAGTAGAATTGGAGGGAACTACTAAAGATATGTCAGTAATCTTTGTTAATTCCCCTCCACCTTTACCTGTAAATGAAATAGTTTTTATACCCATTTTCTTTGCTTTATCTATTGCCCTAATAACATTTTTTGCTTTTCCACTAGTAGAAATAGCAATCACTATATCCTCTTTTTTAGCTAAACCTTCTATCTGTTTTTCAAAAATAGTTTCATAGCCGTAATCGTTAGCTAAAGAGGTCAATATAGATGTATCGGTAGTTAAAGCTATTGCAGGCAAAGCTTGACGATCTTTTTTAAACCTACCGATCAATTCTGCTGCTATATGTTGACTATCTGCAGCTGAACCTCCATTACCAAAGAGGATAACTTTACCTCCCTTTTTTAACGAATCTATAATTGCTTCTGTTATCTCTAAAATCTTTTCAGTGTAATTTTGAATAAGCTTTTCTTTTACCTGAATACTTTCTAATAAAATTTTTTTAATTTTATCTTTCATCCGAAAAACTCCTTAGCTATATTGTAAAGCTCCATATCTACAGTTTTTAATTCTTTAGTAGCTTCGTTGATATCTACATCGATAATTTTATTTCCAGAAAGAGCGACCATCCTTCCAAACTTTTTCTGTTTTATCAATTCTACTGCTTTTATCCCAAAGCGAGTTCCTAAGATACGATCGAAAGCGGTAGGACTACCTCCCCTCTGGATATGTCCTAAAACACTTACCCTCGTTTCAAAACCAGTCCTCTTCTCCACTTCCTTAGCTACTATATCACCGATCCCTCCCAATCTTACATGCCCAAATTCATCTAATTTTTCCTCCTGTGTAATTAAAGAACCTTCTTTAAATTTTGCTCCTTCTGCTACCACTATAATACTAAAGGTTTTCCCTCGATTATGTCTTTTCTTAATAAGATTACAAACCTCATCTATATCTATAGGTATCTCAGGAATCAAAATTACATCTGCTCCTCCAGCTATACCTGCAGATGTAGCGATCCAGCCCGCATGTCTACCCATAACTTCTACTACAATTATGCGATGATGACTCTCGGCAGTGGTATGGAGTCTATCAATACATTCTGTTGCAATATTGATTGCGGTATCAAAACCAAATGTATAATCTGTACAGGATAAATCGTTATCGATAGTTTTAGGTACACCTACAATATTAGTGATACCGTCTTTGATAAGTCTTGCTGCTACACCTAATGTATCTTCTCCACCCACAGCTACCAGAGCATAAAGCTCTAAATTTTTAAAATTCTGCTTTAATTTTTCTAAATCTGTTTCTTTCTTATAAGGATTAGTTCTACTTGTTCCTAAAATCGTTCCCCCTTTAGGAAGAATTCCTGAAACACTGGTAAGGTCCAATTTTGTAAAATCTGCCTCAATTAAACCTTTCCAGCCATTCTTTATACCGATGATTTCATAGCCCTCATTATATCCTTTACGAACAACTGCCCTTATTACGGAATTTAAACCCGGACAATCTCCTCCTCCGGTAAGAATTCCTATCCTTTGCATCTCTACCTACCTCCTTTTATAAGTTAAATCTTTCCATAACCCCGAAAAGGAATAGGGGGTTCTTCTTTTTTAATAGAGGATTCTTTTTCTTCTTTTGAAATAATTTTTACTACATGAACCCTTATAGTTATCGGTTCTTCTATCCCTAATATTTCCTGAATTTTATTTCTTAATGTATCCTGGAGACTCATAGTAAGCTCGGGGATATTTGTTTCTGATCTAAGGGATATCCTTAAATCAATTTCGATTCCTTTTTTAGTTGCTATTACATTAGGCTTTACATCCTTTATATCTGATATGGAACGCAGAAGCCTTACAATTAAATCCTCTACAGCAGATAAAGATATTGTTACCTGACCTGAGGGATTATTAAAAGCGATGGTTTTTTCTCTTTGAATTTTACCTAAGATTAATTCCGCAAAAGAAATACTTATGAGGATCAGAAGAAGACCGATACCACCTACTACTATCTTTGCCTGTAAATTTGTGTGTAAATAATCAGACCAAAGATTGATTAAATTTAAAGGTAAAAGGTTAAAAGCTGTTAAAATAAATATAACTCCTACTAAAGAAATTACTGTAGTATAAAATATTATCCCTAAAATCGTAAATAATCTCATATCTAACTCCTTTCTATACCTTTAATATCAATGTTTATCTCTTTTGCTTCTAAATTAACCATATTTTGTAAGGCTAAACGGACATTATTTTGGACTTGCAAAGCAACTTCAGGTATATTAAATCCATATTTGATGATCAAAGGTATATTTAACTTTATCTCCCCATTTTTGTCAATTATAACTTTTATATTTCTATAGGGCTTGCCTTTTAAGAGTTCACCAAAGACATTATTTTTACCTATCTTCTTTACCCCTTCCACCTCCATAGCAGCTAAAGAAGCTATCGAAGAGATTACACTCTTATGTATTTTAACTAAACCGAGCTCCATCTTAGCTTCTGGAAAATCCATATTTATACCTCCGCTTTAACTATCTCTTTCAACATCTCTTCTACAAAATTGATAGAGACATCTCCTCTAATAAATGCAGGATGCCTTATTAACTTGCGATGAAAATCTACGGTTGTCTTTATAGGTTCGATGATAAATTCAGAAAGTGCTCTCTCCATTATTTTTATAGCTTCTTGGCGATTTTTACCATAAGTAATTAATTTAGCTAACAAAGAGTCATAATAGATAGGGATAGAATAACCTTGGTAGATGTGTGTATCTAATCTTACATTAGGACCACCGGGTAAATTTAAATACTCTATCTTTCCAGGTGAAGGCATAAAATCATTCTCGTAATCCTCAGCATTTATTCTACATTCTATAGCTACTCCATTTATTTTTATATCCTCCTGTCTAATTTTAAGTTTCTCTCCACTGGCTATGCGGATCTGCTCCTTTATCATATCTATCCCTGTAACCATTTCAGTTACTGGATGTTCTACTTGTATACGCGTATTCATCTCCATAAAATAGAAATTATTATTAGGATCTAAAAGAAATTCAACAGTACCTGCGCTTACATAATTTATATGTTTAGCCGCTCTTACCGCTAGTTCTCCTAAGCGCCTCCTTAATTTGCTATCTACTCTAGAAGAAGGGGATTCCTCCAATAACTTTTGATGTTTCCTTTGAATACTGCAATCCCTTTCTCCTAAATAGACTACATGACCATATCTATCAGCAAGAATCTGAATTTCGATATGGTGTGCTTTTTCAATATACTTCTCAATATAAACTGCAGGATTTCCAAAATTTACCTCTGCTTCCTGTTGAGCGATCATAAGATTAGAAATAAGACTAATATCGTTATGACATATCCGCATCCCCTTTCCTCCCCCTCCTCCTACTGCTTTTATAATTACAGGATAACCTATACGTTTAGCAGTTTTTAAAGCTTCATCTTTATTTTTCACCACCGATACACTTCCGGGAATAAAGGGGAGTCCTGCTTTCTGCATAAGTTGTCGAGCATTTATTTTATCCCCCATAGATTTAATATTTTCAGCTGTAGGACCAATGAAAGTGATTTTACAGGATTCGCATATTTCAGCAAAATGAGGGTTCTCTGCTAAAAAACCATAACCAGGATGGATCGCCTCTACATCAGCAATCTCTGCTGCACTGATGATAGCAGGGATATTTAAATAACTATTTTTGCTATGGGGACCACCGATACATATAGCCTCATCAGCTAAGCGTACATGTAAGGATTCCCTATCTGCCTCAGAATAGACTGCTACTGTTCGGATACCTAATTCTTTACAGGCACGGATTATCCTTACCGCAATCTCTCCTCGATTAGCAATGAGGATTTTAGAGAACATTATTATAAAGGTTCAACTAAAAAAAGAGGTTGGCCAAATTCTACAGGTTCAGCATTATCTACGAGTATCTCTAAGATCTTTGCTTTGATATCTGATTTTATTTCATTCATCAACTTCATTGCTTCAATTATACAGATTACTTGGCCAGGTTCAACGATACTACCTATTTCTACATAAGGAGGTGCCTCTGGCGAGGGAGCACGGTAGAAAGTTCCTACCATTGGAGATTTAATCTCCACAGTTTTTTTAGGTAAGACTTTTTCTAAAGGCTCCTCTTTAGTTACACCTGCTACTGTTTGCGGTTGCTTTTCTATAATTACTGAAGGAACTACTTCTGAAGTTCCGCTTGGTTTTTTAATTCTTATCCGCATCCCTTCTTTTTCTATCTCTAATTCCACAAGCCCATTTTCATTCATAATATTTATTAACTCTTTAATTTCTTTTATATTCATAATCTTCTCCTCTTATATATTTATCCTCTCTATATATTCTTTCGTTTGAGTATCTACTTTAATTATGTCTCCTACTTTAATAAATAAAGGTACCTGAATCACTACACCTGTTTCTAAAGTAGCAGATTTTGTTCCTGCTTTTACCGTATCACCTCTTACTCCATCTTCGGTATAGATTACTTTTAATTCTAAAAAATTAGGTAAATTTATATTTAAAATCTCTCCTTTATAAACAAGAGCTGTTACCTCAAGATTTTCTTTTAGAAAATAGATATTTTCTCCCAATATATCTTGAGAGAAAGTTATCTCTTCAAAAGTTTCCTGATCCATAAAATGATAAAAATTATCCTTTCTATATAAAAATTGTAGTTTTTTCTCTTCTACAAATGCCTCTTCTATCTTCTCATCTCCTTTAAAAGTTCTCTCTATAATCATACCGTTCTTAAGATTTCTTAATTTTGTCCTCACAAATGCAGAACCTTTTCCGGGTTTTACATGTTGAGAACTAATTACTTGGAATACCGCCCCATCTAAAATAACTGTTAAGCCATTTTTAATATCATTTATAGAGATACTCACTTAATACCTCCACGCCTTTTCTTTTCACCAAAACCACATCCTCTATCCTTATACCAAATCTCTTTGGAAGATAAATTGCTGGCTCCACAGTAAATACCATCCCTTCTTTTAATTTATAATGATGTTTTAAAGAGATAGAGGGACCTTCATGAACATCCAATCCTATACCATGCCCTAAACTATGCCCAAAGAATTCAGAGTATCCTTTACAATTAATATATTGGCGAGCAATCTTATCTAAATAATCAGTATATAAACCTACCTTTATTTTCTTTATAGCTAGCTGTTGAGCTTCCAGAACAATCTGATATATTTTTCTAATTATGGAAGGTATTTTACCCAAAAAGAAAACCCTTGTCAAGTCGGATTTATAACCTTGGTAATCTATACCCATATCAATTAATATCGGTTCTCCTTTTTGAATTTTACGGTTAGAAGTTATATAATGGGGAAAGGAGGAGTTGGGACCACTGGCAACGATTATCTCAAAAGCCAATTTACAACCTTTCTGTTTTATAAAAAATTCAAGCTGATTAGCTATCTCTTTCTCGGTAATTCCCTCTTTAAGAATACATTTGGCATATTTAAATGCATCTATAGTTATTTTTATTGCTTCTTTTATCTTATCTATTTCTTTTTTGGATTTTATTTCTCTTAAAGATTCTATAATATCATAGGTGCTAATAAAATCAGTATATAAAGGTAGAGCTTCTTTTATTTTATTATATTCTGCAAAAGATAAATGCTTTGCTTCAAAACCTAACCTTTTTATTTTCAATGACTTAATTAAATTAGCTAAAAGACTAAATACCGATCCATTTATTCTTTTAATGATAAAACCTTTTAGATTTGATTTTGCTTCTTCAAGGTAACGGAAATCGGTAATAAAAAAACCTACCTTATCTTTACATAAAAGAAGCCATGATTCTCTGCTAGGAAATCCACTAAGGTAGGTTATATTAGATTGATTACACACCAATAGAGCATCTAATTTGGTCTCTTTTAATTTATTAAATAATTTCTGTAAGGGAGAGTTTTTTTTAAAAATATCGATACTGGAAGAAAAAGCTATATTTTGAGGCCACATTTACTTTATTTTAAGATTTATTCAAGATATCTTCAATTGCCTCTAATCCTAAAAGGTAACTTTTAAGACCAAATCCACAGATCTGACCTTTAGCTACGGGACTGATGAGAGAACGTTGTCTGAAATCCTCACGAGTGTAGATATTGGAGAGATGTACTTCTACCGTAGGAATTCCTGAGGCAGAGATAGCATCTCTTATGGCAACACTTGTATGCGTATAGGCAGCTGGGTTAATTAAAAGTGCGCAAAATTTATCCTTTTTTGCCTTAGCGATAAGATCTACAATTTTACCCTCATAATTTGATTGAGCTATCTTAAGTTTAAAACCTTTCTCTTTAGCCAATTTTCTTAAAGCTCTATTGATTTGATTTAGAGTAACCCTTCCGTAGATGTGGGGTTCTCTCTTTCCTAAAAGACTTAAATTTGGACCGTGAATAACAAGGATTTTTCTTGATTTAGTCTTCTGCTTCATCGATAAGCATTATAGGGATACCATCCTTTATAGGATACTTCTTACCACAAGCTTTACAGACAATTTTATTATCTTTTAACTCCACATCACCTTTACAAGCAGGACATGCTAGAATTTCTAAAAGTTCCTTATCAATCATAGCTTTACTCCTTTTTGTTTATTTTATCTATATACTGTATCCTTAACTCATAAAGTAAATTATCAAGAAGATTCTCTTCTTCTTCAGCAAGATTACCTTTGGTTTTTTCTTTAATAAGTGCTAATGTATCTATAAGGAATTTTGCCTGTTTTAAATCTTCCTCGATACGATTAGTTATAGGGTTGGGGATCTGTCCTAAAGCTATAGAAGCCTGCAATCCTAAAGTGGTAATAAAAAAATTAAAATCTGGTTCAGCAGGAATAAATTCACCCTTTTCTTTTAATCTCTGTTTTTCCTTTTCTACTGCTTCTTTCCAATTCTCATCTATGTGTTTTTCTTCCATAATTAATAGATAATTATACCTGCATAACCTACAACACTTGCATAATCACCAGTTATATCACCACTAGTTTGGTATTTTATCAATTCTGCTTTTTGAGCTCCTAAATTTTTAGCACAGCTGATTACAATCGTTACAGGACCAACTCCACACATAGATATATTATACCTATCAACCCTCTCCATAAGCTTATCCTCATTAAGTTCAAGGATAGCTTGGATTGCCTGGTAGTCCTTCTTTTCAGCAGAAGCCTGACTTTCATAATGAGTCATATCAGAACTGGCAACTATCAATACCGTTGATCTTATACCTAACTTATCAATTGTATCAGCGATATTGCTTCCTATCTCTTTGTAGAGTTCAAGATCATCTAAAGCAACAGTTATAGGGACAATTTTAAAATCTTTTCTAAAATACTGTAAAAATGGCATCTCCACTTCTAAAGAATGTTCATATAAATGGGAAATAGAATCTTCTTCTAAATATTTACAGCTTTTTAAAAGCTCATCAGCTAAATCTTTATCGATCTCTATATCTCCAAAAGGCATCTGCCAGATACCTTCGTTCATTATACCAAATGGTTTTCCGTATCCGGTATGGTTTGGTCCAAAGATGATGATCCTTTCTTTTATCTGGATATAGGATAGAGTTTCTGCTGCTACCCTTCCTGAATAGATATATCCTGCATGTGGTAGAATGCAAGCAATGACATCTCTTTTGTAAGCATCTTTTAGAACATAGTCCTCTATCTGATCCTTTAACTTACGAATATCTGAAGGATAAAACTGACCTGCAACTGCAGGTTTTCTTATTTTAAAATCTTCCATCAAATATCCCCTCTAAATAAGATTTAGCTTCAGTTATATCAGAAGCTGTAGCAGGTTGATGAGCTTCAATTACTTTTATAGTTTCTTTTTTTATATAAGAAGAGATTGTACGGAAATCAAATTCTCCTTTAGAAGGGGCTAAATGATCATAGGTATCTTTTACATCGTGAAGATGTATACCTAAAAGATGATCTTTATAAAGCTCCATAAACTGAAGATGTTTTAGTATACCGAGATTTTCCTGAACCTGAGCGTGCCCTGTATCGTGCCAATACCAAATAGTAGAACCTTTAAAATTGTCTAAGATTTTACCTATCTCCTCTAAGGAAGGTATCTCGTAGTAATAGAAACGGTTCTCGATACCCAAATATACATTATTCTTTTGAGCATACTTACTTAGTTCATCTAAACTCTTCAATATATTAAAGAAATATTTTGAAGAGTATCTAT
>JAMWCN010000103.1 GCA_023819505.1 Candidatus Omnitrophota bacterium
CAAAAGATTATTTATAAGAAAAGAGGAGACGATACTGTAAGGATTAAAGTTTTAAGGGATAGAGAAACTTTACTATTCAATGTGAGGATAAAAGAGAAAGAGATCCCTCAAATTTTAGGAGATAAAAAAAGGGTTGGTTTGATTGGGATAACACCATCAGGGCAGATAATCAAAAAAAAGTATAGTTTAGGAAAAGCAATTATTTTCGGTACCGCTAAAGTTGTGGAATTAACTTTCCTTACCTGTAGAGCAATTTTAAATATATTTTTAAGAAAGGCCTCTTTAAAAGATTCTGTTACCGGTCCTTTAGGTATGTTTTATATTACGCAGGAAACTACTAAATTAGGTTTAAGTGCATTATTACATTTTATAGGTATCCTAAATATAAGTTTAACTGTGTTTAACCTTTTACCTATACCAATTCTAGATGGAGGCCATCTTTTACTTTTAGGTATAGAGAAGATAAAAAGGAAGGCTTTAAGTTTACATTTGGAAAAATTTTTGACTCAGATAGGATTAAGTATTATCATTTTTTTAGCTCTATTTATATTCTATAATGATATGGTAAAGTTTGGCATATGGGAAAAATTAATTCGATTGATAAAAAGATAGCCCGTAGAGAAACAAAAGTCATTAAAGTTGGAAATATTCTTATAGGTGGGAAAAATCCTATAGTTATTCAAGGGATGACCAAGACCTATACTAAAGATGTAGATTCTACCTTAAAACAGATAGAAGAGCTTAAAAATTTAGGAGCTAAAATTGTGCGTTTAGCAATTAAAGATAGAGAAGATGCAAGGGCAATTGGTAGGATAAAAAAATATACAGATTTAGCTTTAGTAGCTGATATCCATTTTGATTGGCAGTTAGCAATATTGGCGATGGAGGAAGGTATAGATAAGATAAGATTAAATCCAGGTAATCTTTATGAAAAGAAAAAAATTAAAAGTATTGTAGAGGTAGCTAAAGCAAAAAAGATACCTATAAGAGTGGGGGTAAATTCAGGTTCTTTAAGGAGCTTAAAAGAAAGAAGAAATAAATTTGTAGATATTTCAGAGCTTATGGTTAAAGAGGCAAAATCTTACATAAAGATACTAGAGGATTTAAAATTTTTTGATATAGTTATCTCTTTGAAAGCATCCGATATCTTCTCTACTATCAAAGCGTATAAAAAGATGGCTAAAATCTGCAACTACCCATTCCATATAGGATTAACTGCTACAGGAACTTTTACTTGTGGAATAGTAAAATCGACCCTTGCTTTAGGGCTACTTCTTTGCCAAGGTATAGGTGATACCTTAAGAGTATCTTTAACTGCTCCCCCTCAAGAAGAGGTGAAGGTAGCCAAATTTATTTTGGAGGGTTTAAATTTAAATAGAAGCTCTTCCGTAGAAATTATAAGTTGTCCTACCTGTGGGCGCTGTGAGGTGGATTTGATCAAAATAGTAGATATACTAGATAATAAACTATCAACTATCAATTACGGGCTATCAGCTTCGCCGTTAAAACTGGCAGTAATGGGTTGTGTAGTTAATGGCCCAGGAGAAGCAAAGGAAGCAGATTTAGGAATTGCTTTTGGTAAAAGACAGGGGCTTCTTTTTAAGAAAGGTAGGCCCATAAAAAAAGTTGATTATAAAGATTGTATAAATATAATTTTGGATGAGGTAAACAAATTTTAATATGCTTTGGTCAGAGACTTTTATTCCTACTTTAAGGCAGGTTCCACAGGAAGCGGAATCTAAAAGTCATCAACTTATGTTGCGCGCAGGTCTGATCCGTATGCTTATTTCTGGAGTTTATGTGTATTTACCTTTAGGATTAAAAGTTTTAGATAATATAGAAAAGATTATTCGTCAGGAGATGGAATCTATAGGGGCACAGGAACTTCTTTTATCTGCTATTCAACCTTTAGAACTTTGGCAGAAGACAGGTCGCGATAAGGATATGGGGGAGGTAATGATAAGATTTACTGACCGCAGAGGAAGAAAGTTATGTTTAGGGCCTACCCATGAAGAGGTAATCACTAATTTAATTAAGACAAATATCTCTTCCTATAGACAATTACCTTTAGTTTTATATCAGATTCAAACTAAATTTCGTGATGAACTGCGTCCGCGTTTTGGAATAGTAAGAGCTTGTGAATTTATAATGAAAGATGCCTACAGTTTTGATTGTGATGAGGAAGGTTTAGAAAAAAATTATAAAAAGATGTACGAGGCATATCAGAGAATATTTAAAAGGTGTGGACTTGAATTTTTCTGCCTAGAAGCAGATCCGGGTGTGATGGGAGGAGATGTTTCTCATGAATTTATGGCACCTGCCGAATCAGGAGAAGATGAGATTTTCACCTGTTATAAATGTAAGTATGCTTCCTTACCCAAAGAGGGAGAAAATTTAGAAATATGCCCTTACTGTAAAGGTAAAATTAAAAGATTAAATAGTATTGAATTGGGTCACATCTTTAAATTAAAGACCAAATATACTCAAGCATTAGATGCTAAATACTTAGATAAGGATGGGAAGGTAAAATACGCCATTATGGGTTGTTATGGGATAGGGGTATCTAGGCTTATCGCTGCAATTATAGAGCAGAATTATGATTCTGATGGTATTATCTGGCCTAAAGAGATAAGTCCATATAAGGTTATAATTATACCTTTAGATATCCAAGATGAGTTGATAAAAAAATTAGCCTTTGATATTTATAAAAAGCTGGTTAGTTTAAATATCGATGTCCTTTTAGATGATCGGGATGAACCTGCAGGAGTAAAATTTAAAGATGCAGATTTAATCGGTATATATTTACAGGTAATTATCGGTAAGGAATCTTTGAAAAAAGGGATCGTTGAGTTAAAAGTAAGGATGGATAAGACCAAGCTGAAATTAAAAAAATCTAATTTAGTATCCCATATAAGGAAGCTTATCTAATATGTATGAAGAGATAGTTCTATCGTTAAAGAACTTAATTAATGAATTCTTAAATAGTCAAGGTTTTATCTTGGTAGATTTAAGCTTACATTTTCAGTCAGGAAAACTTACCTTAAGGATATTGACGGATCACCCAAGAGGTGGTATAAGTCTAGATGAATGCGCCTACTTAAATGAGAAGATCGGTAAACTTTTAGATGAAAATGATTTGATAAAACAGAGTTATATTCTAGAGGTTTCTTCCCCTGGAGCGGATCGTCCTTTAAAGACAGAAGAGGATTTTAGGCGTTGTATTGATAGAAAAGTTATAGTTTATACCAAAGAACCGATAA
>JAMWCN010000104.1 GCA_023819505.1 Candidatus Omnitrophota bacterium
AGGTAAAAAGCAGTCTAAAAAAACTTTATCATTTTTAGGATTTCCTGTTCTGAAAGGAGAAGAAAAATTAATTCTATAGTAAAAAATTTGACGATTATCTTCTATTAGGCTCTGTTCATAAAGGAAATGTTCTCTTTTGTACTCGTAGGGCATAAATTTTTTTGGCCAATCTTTTACCTTCGGAAGTAAGGAAGACTCTTTCAATTATCTCCTCTAATTTAGCTTTGTCTTTTGTATCAAACTTATCTTTGAGATTGACAAGTTGATCAGCATCGTATAGGATCTTAAAATTCAAAGTATCTATTTTATCCGGACTATGATGATAAGCAATCATCTGGCAGATCTCATCAATATCTTCCTTCTTAAGTCCGACTTTAAGCAGAATTTTTCTGGCTATTTCCGGACCTTCTCTTTCCTGGAGATATCCTGATGATGAACCATGTCTTTCTTCCGCAATTTTTATGCCTATATCATGAAGTATAGCAGCTGGAATCACAATATGCCAATCTGCCTTTTCTTTTTTTAATAATTCTTCAGCAAAATGCATTACATTTTTAGCATGGTTTATCCTTTTTATGTCAGGTCCAAAATAATCTTCCAATTCTTTTAGGAGTTTCTGCTTTATCGTTATGGCTCTATTCTGCATATATCTACTTAAAACTTCTTCTCCCACACATTCCTTAGCATATCTACACCAATCTAAGCAACTGGCACCTTCTTGCTGCCGGAGAATTGTAGTTTTACAATTTGGACAAGCTATCTTAAACTCATCTGTCCATATCTCTAGCTCTTCCCCACAGTTAGGACATTTTATCAGTTGGGGTTCTGGTTGCTTAAAGTTTTTTGCTCCTGGACAATCAAAAATCATCTCTATAACCACTCCTTAAGATAAAATTTCTCCTTCTAAACTTACCACAATAGATTTTATGGGTATCTTTCTTTTTGCTTTTTTGGCTGCTTCTTGAGCAATGGCTACTAAACCATAACAGCAAGGAACCTGCATAGTCATTACCGTTAAAGTATTTATCTTTGCCTCATCAATTAAAGATTTTATCTTTTCCACATATTCATCTTGACCTTCATCTAACTTTGGACAGGCAATGGCTAAAGATTTTCCTTTAAGAAAATCCTTATGAAAATCTCCTACAGTATAAGCGACGCAATCTGCAGATAAAAGAACATCTGCCTTTTGATAATAGGGAGCTACCGGTGAGACTAGGTGCAATTGAATTGGCCACTGCCTTAATTCCGATGGTCTTTTGCCTGTAGTATCACTAACTTTTTCTTTTTCCTTTTTTCTAAAATCCATTATTTTTGAGCCAGGACAACCTGATAAAGAATGTATCTGGTGCTTCATCTCCACCTCCTCTTCTAAGGAAATATCTATTTTCTTTTCTTTTAGGAACTCTATCGCTTCTTTAAGGTATTCGGTTTGGTTATGTTCCTTAAGATGTTCTAGGTGTGCCTTGATGACATTTTTTCCTTGTTTTACAATATTTTCCATAACTTTCTTTTCATCGTAGGGTTCTGCCTCCCTTTCTTCAATAGTAATTGCTCCTTGAGGACAATGTCCAATACAGGCGCCTAATCCATCACAGAAGAGATCACTGATAAGTCGAGCTTTTCCATCAATAATCTTTAAGGCTCCTTCCGGACAGTTAGGAATACATAGACCACAGCCATTACATTTATCTTGATCAATTTTTATAATCTTTCTTTTTACCATAACAAACCTCCTAATTTAATAACGAGCCAAGGCTTATCTTTTTTAGTTCATCCAATAAATATCTTTCCATCTTTTTTATCCTCTTTCTTAATTTACAGGTATCAATCCGCGGACAGGGCTTCCTCTTAAATAGACACCTGTTGAGACTAAAGCGCCCTTGAAATATATTCATTAAATCTAATAGGTAAATTTTATCTATCGATTTTTTTAATAGAAATCCTCCACCTTTTCCCTTGAATGCTTCTAAAATTTTATTTTTATGCAAAATCTGTAAGATTTTCCTTAAGAATGGTCGAGGTATATTTAATTTCTTTGTCAGCTCTGATACAGAAAATACCTTTTTGGGTCTATCTGCCATAAGGCATAGTGTCCTTATAGCATAATCGGTATCACGCGTAATCAGTCTCATATTATAAATGATACCATATTAGTATCATTTTGTCAAGAAAATTATTTAATTTATCTTATAATTATCTTCTTAAGGATATTTTATCAAGAAAAATAGGATTGAAGAGATTGGCAACGAACAGGGAACCCACAAATGGATCGTATGGGGAAATAAAATTAAAAATAAAATAAGCGCTGATTCCTGCAAGACCTCCGAAGATAAACCCTCTTAAAAGACCATATCCAGATGTCTCTGGTTCAGTAAGCATAATAAAAATAAAAAACCAACTTATAAGTCCAAAAGGATTTATTTTGGAAATTATGAATAATCCCATAAAAAAGATTAAGAAACCAAAAATATGAGGAAATTTTTTGTAGATGTAAGAAAAATATAATCCAAAACTGATAATTAAAAAAATATTTGATTCAATATTCCAGGTAAGTGGAATCTTAAAGAGTGAGGCGAAAAATAACGAAAAACCAGCAGGATTAAAGATATGTCTTTTATTAAACTTAATGATATGTTTAGAAAGAATGGCGAAAAAAGAAAAGATAACTAAGATAAACCAACTCTGATGATAATCTAAAATTCCTGAAACAATAAATCCACTGATAATGGCACTTTTGGGAAGGAAGAATTTCTTTTTAAAGAAATAATTTATAAAAAAATCACAAATAGAACAAAAAAATACTCCTCCTAAAACCCAAAAAAAGAAACTTATCTCTTCTTTAGGGATTTTGATAAGAAAAAGGATACCTAACAGAAGAATAACTAAAATTCTTTTATCCTCTAAAGACCTTATCATTCCTCTACAATTAATTTTGCTTTCATCTGAGAATGTCCTGACCCACAGTAGACCGAACAGAGGATATCAAATTCTCCAACTTTATCGGCAAGAAATTCTATTCTTTTAGTCTCCCCTTTCTTTACACTTATATTTATTCCATATTCCCTTATATACACACCGTGACTAACATCTTGAGAGGTAATTTCAAGTTTTACGATATCTCCTTTCTTAACTATCACGGGGTCTGGAGAAAACCCGTATTGATATGCTTCTAATT
>JAMWCN010000105.1 GCA_023819505.1 Candidatus Omnitrophota bacterium
AAAGAATCTTTCCATTATTAATTAAACAGTAATAACTGACTTCAGCATTAAAATTATCTTTTAATACACAAAGCCATTCAGGTGTATCAAAAATAGAATTTGCATATCTTTGCACAAAATTATTAACCTCTAAATCATCAATCTTATATTTTTTAATTTCCATAACTTAGTAATTTCTCTTTATTAATCTTAAAGATTTTAATTTTATTATTCTTAAATACTAAATCTATAAAATCAAAATTAGGCAATCTTTCTACAAATGATTTAGGATAACCTCCATAATGATGGGAAATTGAGTCATCATAGATTCTATCTTTATCTATCATTATATAATCTATACCTAAACCAAAAATAGAATTGATTATCTTATCTTTTTCTTCTGACCAGAATAATTCATTTAAAATAAGACATCCTTTCCTTGACCAGAGCACTTTCCTTTCGCTAATTTCTAAAATTATGTGGCCTGGATATAAAATAAGAGAATCGTTAGCTGTATTATATTTAAGATAATTAAAACCTTCTTTTAAATCCTTAGGGATATGCCTTTTCATATTTACATAGATAAGTGTAGAAATAAATTGAATAAAGCAAAGAGTAAAAATTGTATATCTTAAGTATCTTTTCTTGATAGAAAATAATGTTTTGGCTATTAAAATTGAGATAAAAGGAACAACTGGCATAAGATAACGCAGGTCTCCAGCAGGAGTAAAAAAATAAAGAAAGAAAATAAAATAGCAAAGGATAGCTAACCACAGAATTAAATCCTCTCTTTGTTTTCTATTGATTAAATTTAAAATGATAAGTAAAATTGCAACTAAACCAAAATATCTTAATACTTGAATTATATTTAAAATTGTAGCCTGGTCTGGAGGTGAAAATAATCTAATTCTTTTGAAGCTAAATTGGGGAGGAAATTTTAGGCGGTTAATTATACCTAAAAGTGTAGATACAGTTGCTGTAGAAACTCTTCGTTCCTCAGAATCGAGTGGGATTTCTCTTAGATTATATTCAATTTTAAAATTTTTTTCCCTCCAGTATATATCAGGAACGATTAAAAGTAAACTTGTTAAAATAAATATAGAAATATTAAGAATTCTTCTTTTAAAAGTTGTCTTTTCATAATATAAAATAAAAAGGATAAAAAAGGGTGTAAGAAATAATCCATTTCTTTTGGTTAAATAAATCAATCCTAAACCTATACCGGCTAAGAGATATCTTTTTTTAAGAAGCATAAGGAATGTAAACATAATGAAACTAGTTACAGGAACTTCTAAATAAAATAGGATACTAAAAGCCAAAATCATAGGAATTGTAGCCAAAATTAAGAAAGAATAAAAACTTACCTCTTCATTGTATAATTCTTTGGCTACTAAATAAGTAAATAATAAAAGTAAAAGGAAATAAAAGGTATGATAAATTTGGGCTAAAGGAAATGATATCTTATTAAAAATCTTCCACAGAAAAGCTAATCCAAAAGGCCAAAGTGGTTCAGAGCCGTAAGGGAATCCAGGAGGAAGGCTACTTTCATATAAAGAATCAAAAATGGGTCTTTTTCCTTGTGTAAACCAATCTTTAGCAAAACGCCAGTGGTAGGATTCATCTCCTAAATATAACTCAGAAGTTAATCCAGAAATTAGAATTAAACTTGAAATGATTATAATAGATAAATATGCCTTTTTCATAATTTTCTTGCAAATATATAAAAACGCTCACCCACCTTAAAAGGCAAAAGTAAAGGTTTAATTAAAAAGAAGCCTTTTAACTTATCTCTCAATTCAGTGAATGGCGGGAAACCATGGATCAGACAACCTTTTATCTCAATTTTTTTAAATCCTATTTCTTTTAATAGGTTCTGCCAATATTCTACAGGTTGAAGATTGATATGTGTCGGATCTTCATCTTTTCTTTTTATTTTAAGATAAATTTTCCTTAAAATTGACTTTGGATTAGGAGTAATAATAAAAAAGAGACCATCTTTTTTTAAAATTCTATAAACTTCTTTTAAAAATACTCTGTCATTTTCGATATGTTCAACAACATCAATAGCAGTAATAACATCAAAATAATTATCAGTAAAAATAGATTTCTCTTTAGATATATCTATATTATAAATTTTAGCAGAGGTATATTTTTTTGCTTCATTTAATGCTTCACAAGATATATCTATACCGTATATCTCAGAAATCTTCTCATCTTCACATACATTTATAAAATATCCCCAGGCACAACCAATATCTAAGAGGCACTTTATATCTTTCTTTTTCTCTCTGATAAGATGGATATAGAATCTAAAAATATTCCTTCTTTCTTTAGTAAACTTGTAGTTTGTAAATAAAATATTTTCGTAGTAATCCTTATTATACATTTTATTTTTTAATATATAAAGTAACCATTCCGCTTTTTTTAAAAATAACTTCTAGTATAAGAAGAGGCAATATAATGCAAACTCCCAAAGGCCAAAATAGTCTTTTTAAGAAATTATCTTTTTTATTTTTTCTTTCATCTAACCAGATTAGCTGGGGATCAAAATTAGTAAAGAGAGAAGCCATACAGATAGAAGGATGAAAAAAACTATCGTTAAAGCTAATTTTGATAAGATTGAATCTTTGCCTTTCCAAAAGATATTTTAACTGTTTTATATTAAAATAGAATAGATCCCTGGGAATATCAAAAGTAATCCATCTTTTTTTAAAAATTTTAAATTGTAAAGAATCTGTATTGGGTATTTGGATAACTAAAAATCCATTATCTTTTAAAATCCTATAGATCTCTTTTAATAACTTATTTGGATTGTGGATATGCTCTAATACATTAAAAAGAGTTACAATATCAAAAGAATTATCTTCAAAATCTGCTTGATATATATCTTTCTTTATTATTTCTAAATTAAAATGTTCTCTTGCGTAATCAACTGTATCAGAGACCTCTAAACCCAATACTGAAAAACCTAAATCTTTAAAAAATTTTAATCTCTCTCCTTTCCCACATCCTATATCTAATAATTTATAATTCTTGGGTTGCTTTATTTTAAAAATTTTGACTACTTTATAGCACTCTTTTTTGATAATCCAATATTTATAATTAGACTCTATATTATTTACCAATCTTGCTATTGAAGATCTATGATTGCTAATTTCTTGCCATAAGTAT
>JAMWCN010000106.1 GCA_023819505.1 Candidatus Omnitrophota bacterium
CCTAGCGATCTCAGGACTACATATAGGAATCGTTGGTTTTATTTCCCTTTTGATATTTAAGATATTAAGAATTCCTCGAAGAGTAAGGTATATTTTAACAATTTTTATCCTAATATTTTACTGTATCTTAACCGGTGCGTCTTCTTCTGTTCTTAGAGCAACCATTATGGGTATATTTATTTTAACAGGATACTTATTAAAAAGGGAAACCGATATATTTAATTCCTTATCCTTTGCCTGTCTTACGATTCTATCCTTTTGTCCTACGCAACTTTTTGAGATAAGTTTTCAACTCTCATTCTTAACTGTTCTATCAATAGTTTTAATTTCCCCTTTGATAAAATCTTTATTTCCTAAAATCTTATATAAAAATTTTTTCAGTAGATTTATAATTTCCAATTTCTGTGTCTCGGTTTCTAGCTTCTTAGGAGTTGCCCCTTTGGTTATTTATTATTTTAAGATTATCTCTCCGGTTAGCATCTTAGCAAATATGTTAATCGTTCCTTATATAGGAATAATGATTGGTTCTTCCTTTGGTCTTATCATAAGCAATTTTTTATTTCCTTTTTTTTCGCCATTTATTGCAGAATCCACTGATTTTTTTACCATTGGTTTACTTAAGATAAACTCTTTAATTTTAAAAATCCCCTTTGCATATTTTAAAATATCTTTTATAAAATTATCCTTTATTTTTCTTTATTATTTTTTTCTCCTATTGGGAATTTTGGTTATTTATTACATAAGTTTAAAGAATAAAATTTACGCATAGCAAATGATTTTTTAGGTGATAACTTCCTTTAAACAAGATAAGTTTTAATTGACAGAAAGCAGAAAAAGTTGTAATTTTAAAATATGCGTAATTTTAACCAGAGAATCATACACGATAAAAAGGAGCTCTATTTTAACTATGCCTGTATGGATGTCGATGAAATTTTAAGGTATTTTAAGAGCTCTTTTAAAGGAATCTCTGAAGAGGAAGCAAAGAAAAGACTCGAAGAATACGGCTACAACGAAGTATCTCGCAAAAAAAAGAGAACCCTCATTTTACAATTACTTTCCAAATTTATAAATCCTTTAGTAGTGGTATTAATAGTAATTGCTAGTTTCTCTCTATTTTTGGGAGAGAAGATAAATGCTTTGATTGTAACTCTTATGGCGATATTAAGTGTATTTATGTCTTTTATACAAGAGTACCGTGCAGGAAAAGAAGCAGAGCGTCTCAGTGAAATGGTAAGGGCTACCGTAACTGTTTATCGCAATGGGAAAATGAGGGAAATAAAGATTAAAGAGTTAGTCCCTGGAGATATCGTAGATTTATTTGCGGGTGATATGATCCCTGCGGATATAAGAATTATTCAGGCAAAGGATCTCTTTATAAACCAAGCGGTCTTTACAGGTGAGTCTTTACCCCAAGAAAAAAATGCTTCTGTTGTTCAATCAAAAACTAACAATATTTTTGAATTAAGTAATCTCGTCTTTATGGGTTGCAGTGTTGTAAGTGGTACCGCTTTAGGGTTGGTAATTAGAACAGGAACTACTACCCAATTAGGTGAGATATCTAAGAGACTTTCTCTGGCAGTTTCTGAAACCGCCTTTGATAGAGGTATAAGACGTTTCACTTGGATGATGATAAATTTTATGTTGATTTTAGTAATAATCATTTTTGGGATAAATATTCTATTGAAACGCACTGATATTATACAGGCATTTCTCTTCTCTTTATCAGTTGCAGTCGGCCTTACTCCACAGATGCTTCCCATGTTAGTTACTCTTAATCTTTCCAAAGGTGCTATAAATATGGCTCGTAAACAGGTAATTGTGAAGCGTCTAAACGCAATCCAGAATTTTGGAGCAATGGATGTATTATGTACAGACAAAACTGGAACTTTAACTTTAGATAAGATTATTTTAGAAAGACATTGCGATGTGGTAAGGAGAGAAGATGAGGATGTTTTGTGTTTTGCCTATATAAATAGTTTTTATCAGACAGGTTTAAAGAATATCTTAGATAGAGCAATATTGCGTCATGAGAAAATTTTAATGAAGCAATACAAAAAAATCGATGAGGTTCCTTTTGATTTCTCCCGTAAGATGATGTCTGTAGTAATTGAATTTGATGGAAAACATAGAATTATAACCAAAGGCGCACCTGAAGAGGTATTTAAACGCTGTACAAGTTATGAACTGGATGGAGAAATTTTAGAGATGGAAAAACTCATCCTTTTGGATTTAAAGGAAGAATACGAGAGATTAAGTAGTGATGGTTTCAGGGTTTTGGCAGTCGCCTATAAAGACTTCGATAATCCTAAAGAGAGCTACTCTAAAGAAGATGAGAATAACCTTATCCTTAAAGGTTATGTTGCCTTTTTAGACCCCCCGAAACCTTCAGCAAAGAGAACTATTGAGAGGCTAAAAACATTAGGGATAGATTTCAAAGTATTAACCGGTGATAACGAATTGGTTACCCAAAAGATATGTAAAGAGATAGGTTTAAAGATAGAGGGTATCCTGTTAGGGGAGGATATTGAGAAAGCAACTGATGAGGAACTAAAAGTTATGGTTGAGAAAACAAATGTCTTTGCACGCCTTTCTCCATTCCAAAAAGAAAGAGTAATTAATACCTTACATCAGAATGGCCATATTACAGGATATTTAGGTGATGGTATAAACGATGCTTTAGCTTTAAAGAGAGCAGATGTGGGTATTTCTGTAAATAATGCAGTAGATATTGCTAAGGAATCCGCGGATATCATACTCTTAAAGAAAAGTCTTTTGGTGATAGGTGACGGAGTAATAGAAGGAAGAAAAACATTTGGCAATATCCTTAAATATATAAAGATGGGTTCAAGTTCCAATTTTGGAAATATGATTAGCGTCACAGGGGCTAGCTTAATTTTACCATTCTTACCTATGCTTCCTATTCAGATACTTTTAAATAATTTCCTCTATGATATATCCCAAGTAGCTATCCCTTCCGATGATGTTGATAGGGAATATTTACTTAGATGTAGACCTTGGAACGTTAACTACATAAAAAAATTTATGCTGTTTTTAGGTCCGGTAAGTTCTCTTTTTGATTTTATTACCTTTGGGATAC
>JAMWCN010000107.1 GCA_023819505.1 Candidatus Omnitrophota bacterium
CTGTACGCTCATCTTCAAAGTCTGCAGGACTTACCGTTTGCATCAGGCGTTTTATTATCTCTTCCTCTTCAAGCATTAATTTTATTAATAATTTTTCTGTAGGATGGATATCTAATTTGTTATAACTGGATAAACCAACTTGCCTCAGATAAGAAGTTTTATTTTTTTCTTTAAAACGTTTCATTTCTGAAATCAAAGTCTCCTCATTTACTCCTAATTCTTCCGCAAGCCTCTTTATATAAGTTGCTTTTAATACAGGACTGGAAAATTTATCTATTGTAGGTAAAATTTCTTCCGATATCTTAAGCTTTCCCTTCGGCTCATTTATATCATAACGGCTCTTTAAAATCTCCAGTTTATAATCGAATAGATTTTTGCTATTTAAAATAAGATTTTTAAAAGATTCTATACCGTATTGACGCACATATAAATCGGGGTCAAATCCTTTAGGCAACCCTACCACCCTTACTTCCAACTCTTTTTCTAAAAATATATCTAAGGAACGTAAAGTAGCTAGTTCCCCTGCACTATCTCCATCATATACCATCACTACATTTTGGGTATAGCGTTTGATCTGATGTGCCTGCTCTTCAGTGAAAGCAGTCCCTAAGGAAGCAACGATATTTTCCAATCCTTCCTGATAAGGAATGATGCAATCAAAATAACCTTCTACAACTATTATAAAATCTTCTTTTATTATTCTCTCTTTAGCAAAATTTAAACCGTAGAGGTGCTCTCCTTTAGTGTATATAGGGGTCTGAGGAGAATTTATATATTTTGCCTGCTCACTTTCAGAAATCTCCTCTTTAGGCAAAAGTCTTGCGCCAAAACCTATAACTCTTGATTTTATATCAAATATAGGAAAGATAATTCTATTTCGAAAACGGTCATAATAGCCACCGTCTTCTTTACTTAATACAAATCCCAACTTCTCTAATAAAGAAACGGAGATATTTTTTTGACGCAGATAATCTGTAAGAGCATCCCATTTTGATAAAGCCCAACCTAAACGGAACTGTTTTTGAGTAGATTCTTTTATTCCACGGCTTTTTAAATAGGAAAGAGCCTCTCTTCCTGAATTTGAATAAAGATTATTTTGATAGAAATTACAAGCTAATTCATTTATTTTATAGTAAACTAAATAGGATTGTTCTTTTTTAGAAATCTCTAATTTAGGGATATTTATACCTGCTTTTCTTGCTAAAAGTTCTATCGCTTCCGGAAAAGATAAGTGTTCATAATGCATCAGAAAACTTATAGCATTGCCTCCTGTCTGACAGCCAAAACAATGGTAGATCTGCTTCTGTGGGCTAACCATAAAAGAAGGAGTTTTCTCCTGATGGAATGGACAGAGAGCTTTAAAATTTCTTCCCGCGCGTTTAAGAGGGATATAACTGGATATAAGTTCTACAATATCGGTACGATTTAAAATATCCTCAATTATATTTTCTGGAATATAGGCCATATTTAGCGATGACTTATCCTACGAAATCCGGAACACTCTATAATCTCTAAATTAGAGCCAGCATCTATCCTATCCAAAAGTAAATTTAAACCTAAAGTATCTGAAGAGATGTGCCCTGCGATGATAACATTCAGATTTATGTCCTTTACTTTTTGAAAATGCTCCTCACTTAGATGCATACAGATAAGGGTTCTTATACCTTTTCTGTAAAGATAACTAAATATATCCTTTGAACCTTCTGTTCCCCCGGTCATCTCCACAAAGATCTTACCCACTTTAGAGAAAGGATTCCCCAAAAGTAGGCGTGGACCCACAGATTCCTTTTTTGCTAAATTGTATTCTGGAACCTCTTCTAAAATTTCTAAAACATCCTTTAGATATTTAGGTTTTTTCTCTTGCATAAGTTTTTTAATAAAATAAGTAGCCAAATTATCTGCAGGGGTATGAAGACAGACAAAAGGTATCTTTAGGAGTTTAGCTACATCTACAGTGCGCAGATGATTTAAAGAGAGAAGTTTTCTTTCCACCTGTCTTATCCTCTCTTCCATAAGAGCTCTAGCTATTTTTTCAGATACACCAACTCTAGATAAAATTTGAGTATGTAATTCCATCACCCTATAAAGATTAGCCAAAGCTTTTCCTTCAGGGTGATGAGAAACTATTAAGTCCAAACCACCGTTTTGTTTTATTCTATCTGCCAGAAGGATCTCTTCCACTTCGATATCGATACCTACTAATATTTTTTTAACAGGAGATTTTAAATCTCCGTAAAGGATAAGGCTATCTGAATAGGGATTTTTTATCCTCTTTAGAGCCTGTTTTTTTCGAGGATCATATGCTATCCCGTATCTTATAGCACGTTGGAAAAATTCAGCTAAATTCATATCTAACTTTGATAGATCTTTAAGACCTCAGGATTGAGTTTTTCTTGAGGCATAAATTTAGACATAAAATTACTCCAAATAAGTTCGTATAAGGAAGGAGAAAACTTTCGGATACGACTACCCCAGTAAGAATCTTCTATGCTAACTTTAAAATAATTTACTACTGGTATTGAAAAAAGATACATAATTAAGCTAATAAAAATTAAACCTCTAACAACCCCCATAAAAAGAGCAATCCATCTATTTAAGGCAGAGACAACCTCTATCTTTATTAACCTTAAGAAAATTTCACGCAAAATATAAAAGATAAAATATCCAAAAATTAAAAGTAGAAAAAATGATAAAAAATCCAAAATTTCTACAGGGATTATTTTTGTCTTTAAAAATAATTTTAATTTATCAGCTAAAATTGTATAGTAATGTAAGGAAAGGTAGTTTGCTAAAACTATCCCCAAAAGCTTAAATAACTCCAAAAATGAGCCTGTTTTTGTAGCGATGTAAGTTATTCTAATTAAAAGAATTATAACAAATAAATCTATCCAATTTAATTTTTTTATAAATTCTAACCCCATCCCTTAAGAATTTTTTTAAGAAAAAAATTTAATAAAGTATAACATATAAATATCTCATTGTCAAGGGGAAGCGAAATTTTTAAAGCTCTGCCCAAAGAAAGTCTTTTTCTATACGGATTAATTTTACTGGAAGGAGTC
>JAMWCN010000108.1 GCA_023819505.1 Candidatus Omnitrophota bacterium
CAAATTCTGGATGAAAGCTCGTTCCTATTTTTATATATTTAGGATTTATATATCTAATTACAGGTTCAGGTTCCCAGAAGAGATTTGTGCAAAGTTCAATAAAGTGGATTTTAGAAAGTTCTATTATTAATTTTATAAAATCTGGATATACAAATGGTTCTCCTCCGCTGATTAAAATTCTACAACTTCCATAATCATTAAATATCTTAGTCCAGATATCTATCCATTCTTCTGTTTTAAGATATCTTGTATTTTTGGTATTAGGATTATCCGGCTTGGGCGCATGACAGTAACTACAACGATAATTACAATTATATGTTATATTCCAAGTAAAAAATACCCGATAAGGAGGACTTTTTCTGGGAAATTTTGGTTGGATATCAGATATTATTCTATAATCCATTGTGACTCAATAGGACAATAATCTAAAGTACATACTTTAGGTTCGCTAAATAATTTAAAATCTTTCTCTAAAAAATTGCCAAGTTGTCCATCTGTATATTGACTGCAGCGATCTACTCTGCCATTTGCTCTTATAACTGCATAGTATTGACCTGCCCTGCATAATTTCCCTTTAGGAATTTTCTCTTTTAATTGGTATGCAAGTTTATCGCCAGTATAAGGAGTTTGATCCTTTACAATTTCTTTTTCCTCTTCACTATTAATGATACTTTGATTAGGTCCTCTTAAAGGTTGAGGGATCAATCTAATATCAAATTCTTTTAAAAATTCTTTGGCTTTCTTTAAAATATCAATCTGTTTATTATAAACAACAAAAAAAACCTGATAATTAGATAAGTATTCTCTTATCATAACTATTTTTTTAAAAAAGACATCAAAATCAGCAAATAAGGGATGGAAGGTTGCTGAGATTTTTAAATTTTGTGATGAAATAAAAGGAATAAGTTTTTCAACATCCCATGATAGATTTGTACATATATCTATGATATGTTTCTGGGTTAACCTTTTTACAAGTTCGTAAAAATAAGGATAAGTGGAAGGCTCTCCTCCTGAAAGATATATATAACAACTGCCATATCTTTCATATATATTATTCCAGATCTTCTCCCACTCACCTGCAGTCATAATGATATCATCTTTAGATTCTCTTAGCCAACCATTACAGTAAGGGCATCTATAATTACAGCTATAACATAAATCCCACCCAAAGGTAATTTTTATATCTTTAATCATTAATATCTATTTTTCTTTTAATTCTACTATTTACTCTCAATTCTAAACCTAAAGATAAAACTAAACTACATACTTCTTCAGTTCTTCTTATACGTTCCTCATAGGTATTCAAGTTATCTTTAGTTGACCAGTAATCAGTATGACTATAAGCAATTCCATATTGTTCTTTATTTTTATCAATATAAGAACCGGAATAAACTCTACAACCAGCATAAGTTAATCTAACCTCATCGATGAACTCTTTATTTCGTTTTATAAAGTCTAAAGTCTCTTGGAAATCCTTTCTTGTTTCAGTGGGGAAACCTACCATAATATTAATGGAAGTTTTGATACCTGAAAGATGTGTATTTTTTATTACCTCTTCAGCTAAAGCAACAGAGAATTTTTTCCCCATATCTCTTAAAATTTTATCTGAACCGCTCTCTACGCCATATCCTAAACCAACACATCTTGCTTTATGCATCTTCTTTAATAAATCTTCTGTCATCTCAGCTCTTATCATTGCATCACCGGACCAGCTCCATCCGTTATCTAAAAATATCCCTTTTTTTATACCATCGTATAATAAATCGCATAATTTTGTTAACTCCTTTATATTTCCGTTTATTGTCTTATCGCAAAAACGGAAACAGTTTACTTCTTTATAAAGTTTTGATTGATATAATAATTCTCTAAATATTCTTTCTCCACTCATCATACGATAATTTCTCTCGGTTAGCCAATCTATACAGAAAGTACATCTTCCAGGACAACTTTTACTTACAAATATCTCAAGTTGCGATGGGATGCTATAAGAATTCAAATCGAAATCAGAGAAGTCAAAAAAAGGTAAATCATCCATATTCTCTATAAAAGGACCATCTATACAATTAATGATTTTCCCTTTTTTATTAAATATCCTATCAGCTTCTTTAATGTCATTTTTTTCTAATAATTTTAATAATTCAATTAATGCTATGTAATCCTCTCCACAGATAACAAAATCAGCATCTATCTCTTCTTGCCTTTTTATAAAACTATCGATATCTGATTTATCTAAAGATAATATTCCGCAAAGAATTACAGTTTTATTTTTATCTTTATTTTTAATAATACTAGCTAATTTTATAGAATTATAATAACTTTTACCGATACATTTAAAAATTACTACTTCTGATCCAGAAGATATTATCTCCTGGGCATAATGTTCAAAAAGATCCTTCGTTTTTTGATAAAAAGACTGAACAGTTTCGGGAGTGGGGTCAATAAGAAAATGTTTCCAATAAATCCTTTTATAAAAAGTATTATGAAACATTAGATTGTTTATATCCCAAAATAAAACTTTATGATTTTCTTTCTTTAATATAGAGATAGTCATAGCAATTTCAGGAGAAGGACTCTCCCTTCTATACCAGGGCATTAAAATAAGTGCTATTTTCATATCTTAAATAAAAACATCAACAGGGATTCCAGTTTTTAAGCCATTTTTCCTCTTCACCTACAATCATTGCTCTAAAACATACACAGTTTTGACTGCGCTGAGTACATACCTGAGGCTCATCCATTAAATTAAATGTATAATCGATAAGATTACCTAAATATCCCCAATCTTTATTAACAGCAGCGCAACATCTAAAAACAGACCCATCAGGAATAATTTTGGCATAGAATTGCCCCATATGGCAAATAACTTTTTCTTCTAATTTTTTTCTATCTATCCAGATATTGTATAATTCCTTATTTGACTCCAAACTAATTGAATCATCTAACATCTTTATCAATTCTTTATCTTTATCTGTATAACCTTGAGGATAAACTTTATCACCGTAAGGACCTCGGTAAGGATAAATGATTAAATCAAAACCTGTCTTATTAAATTT
>JAMWCN010000017.1 GCA_023819505.1 Candidatus Omnitrophota bacterium
AGAAATCTCTATTTAGTATTATCCGCTTAATTCCTGAATTAGTTAAGATTATTAAAAAAGAGAATATAGAAATCGTCCATGCCCGCTCAAGGATCCCTGCCTGGATTGCCTATTTTGCCTGCAAAAAAACAAATATCCCTTTTATCACTACCTGTCATGGTTATTATAAAAAACATCCTTTCAGTTATGTGATGGGTTTGGCTAAACTGGTTATTGCTCCCAGTAATTCCATTGCCTACCATATGTATAAAGATTTTAGAACCCCTCTGGAAAAGATAAGGATTGTTCCCCGAGGATTGGATTTAGAGAAATTTAAATTTATCCCTTGCGAGGAGAAAAAAAATCCACCCTACTGTGTAGGAATGCTTGGTAGGATTACCCCTTTAAAAGGTCATAGTTATTTCTTAAGAGCAATGGCTGAGGTAGTAAAAGAGATTCCCGATTTAAAGATACTGATTGTAGGGAGTGCACCTAAAGAGAAATACAAAGAGGATTTAGAGATTTTAGCTAAACGCTTAGGTTTAGGAGATATAACTGAATTTATCCCTCCTGTAAAAGATATCTCTTCCATTATGGCTAAATTAAATGTATTAGTTCTTTCCAGCATACAACCTGAAGCTTTTGGTAGAGTAATTATTGAAGCACAGGCAAGTGGTGTGCCTGTAGTAGCTACTCGTATTGGAGGAGCCTTAGATATCATTGAAGATAAAAAAACTGGTCTTTTGGTTCTACCTTTTGATGTCCAAGGGATGGCGAATTCCATTATAAAAATTCTTAAAGATAAAGATTTAGCAACAACTCTTTCTAAAAATGCTTATGAGAAAGTAAAGAAAAATTACACTTTAAAAAATTTTGCAGAATCTACCCTTAAAGTCTATGAGGAGGCAATAAGTAATTTTAAAATTCTATTGATTAAATTGAGTGCCTTAGGAGATGTAATTTTGTTTACCCCTACCCTTAAACTTATAAGAAAAAACTTTGCCTCTAACTATAAAATTAGTGTTTTGGTGGGAGAGGAAACAAAAGAGGTATTATTAAATTGTCCTTATATAGATGAACTGATAGTTTATGATTTTAAAGGTAAAGATAAAGGTTTAAAAGGAATTATAAGGTTAGCTTGTAGTTTAAAAGAAAGAAATTTTGATATTTTAGTTGATTTTCAGAATAATTACCGTAGTCACATCTTAGGATTTTTAGCAGGTATCCCTTTAAGGTACGGATTTAACCGTAAAGCAGGTTTTTTTCTGAATAGGAGAGTCCCTTATTCAAATATGGATAGAGGTCCTTTAGAGCATCAGGGAAGGATTTTAAATATTTTAGGGGTAGAATTTAGAGAAGAAGAACTTGAACTTTGGCCTACTAAAGAAGATGAACTTTATATCGATGAATTTTTAAATTCCCATTGGCTCTCCTCCCATACATCTCTTGTAGGGATAAATATAGGTGCCAGTTCAAAATGGCAGACTAAGTTTTGGCCCCCACAGTACATTTTAAAACTATCTCAACTGTTATCTAAAGAGAACTTAAGGGTTGTTTTAACTGGCACAGAAAAGGATTATTTTTTGGCTACAGAATTAATTGAGAAAATTTCAGGAATAAAACCAATAAATGCCTGTGGTAAAACAACTATAAATCAACTCATCTGTCTGATTAAACGCTGTAAGGTATACATCTCTGCTGATTCTGCACCATTACATATCGCCTGCGCAGTTAAGACTCCCTGTATTGCTATATTTGGGCCTACGGATCCTAAAAGCCATCTGACATTAAGAGGAAATGTTATTTTACTCTATAAAAATTTAGCCTGCAGTCCTTGTTATAAAAAGACCTGCAGAACCAAGAAATGTATGTATGAGATTGATCCTAAAGAAGTTTTTGAAGCGGTAGAGAGGATTTTAAAATAGATGAAGTTTATATTTAGAAAGTTAGGTCTAATCATTTTATTGATTATTATAAGTTTAGGCATTTTTATATTTACAGTCCAGAGCTATCCGTATATACCGGTACTGATGTACCATTCTGTTTCTTATTACGAAGGAAAACAGGATAGATTAAAAGTCAACATAAATACCTTCCAGCGTCAGATGGAATTTTTAAGAAAAAACAATTACAGAATTGTAAGATTAAAAGATATCCCCTCTTTAATTGAAGAAAAAAATAAATCTTCCAAAGTTATCGCTATCAGTTTTGATGATGGTTTTAAAGATAACTATACTTTGGCTTACCCTGTTTTAGAAAAATATAAAATTCCTGCTACTATATTTTTGATAGTAAATGATATAGATAAAGTTGATAGATTAAGTTGGCAGCAGATAAAAAAGATGTTTTCTTCAGGACTAATAGATTTTGGAAGCCATACCTTAAGTCATCCGGATTTAATCCGTATAGAAGATGATTCAGAATTAAAAAAAGAGATAGTTGATTCCAAAAGAATTTTAGAACAAAATATCGGATGCTCTGTTGAGGTATTTTCTTATCCTGCTGGATTTTTTAACCAGAGGGTAAAAGATTTAGTAAAACAAGCAGGCTATAAATTTGCGGTAGTTGCCTCAAAGACAAAAGGCAATAAACCCTGGGATTTATTTGCCTATAAGAGGATAAGGATATCCAATAGAGATAAAAACTTATTTATCTTTTGGTTTAAAACAACTAAGTTATATGCTTTTTTAAAAAGAAAACGTTAAAATATGAAGATACTTCTGCTCTGTAATCACTTAAATATTGGAGGAATCACAAGCTATGTTTTACTATTGGCGAAAGGTTTAGTTATAGAAGGTCATAAAGTTTGGGTAGCAGGAAAAGGTGCTTTAGTTGATGAATTTAGAAAAGAGAATATAGAGGTAATTCCGATTGAGCTTAAAATAAAATCCGAAATTAATCCTGCTATATTTTTATCTATCTATAAATTAAGGAAATATTTTTTAAAAGAAAAACCCGATATAATCCATGCTAATACCCGCATTACCTCAATAGTTGCTTACTTCTTAGCTAAATCTTTTAAAATCCCCTATATTACTACCTGCCATGGATTATATAAGATAAGATTGGCAAGAATACTTTTTCCTTTTACAGGAGACTTTGTAATTGCCGTAAGTAAAGAAGTAGCTAGACAGCTTATCAATGATTTAGGGATAGAACCTCAAAGGATAAAATTGATCTATAACGGTATAGATCTTGATTATTTTTCTATTGATAAGATTCATTCTAATAGAAAACAATTCGGTCTTAAAGAAGATGATTTTATTATCGGTAATATCTCGCGTCTAGAAAAAATGAAAGGTCAGGATCTCCTTATCTCCGCAATGCCAGGAATTCTTAAAGATATCCCTCAGGCAAAGCTAGTTTTAGTAGGGGAAGGAAGGATGAAAGCCTATCTTGAGCAAAGGGTAAAGGAACTCTTTTTAAAAGATAAGGTATTCTTTTTAGGTTCATTTAAGGATATAAGACCTATTCTAAAGATAATGGATGTATTTTGTTTTTTATCTTTTTATGAAGGATTTGGTCTTTGTCTTTTGGAAGCAATGGCAATGAAGGTTCCTATAATTGCCAGTAATGTTTCTGAGCTTCCTTATATATTAGATTATGGAAAAGCAGGGATTTTGATTCAGAATGATACAGAAAGTTTATTTTCAGCCATTGTGG
Organism: Candidatus Omnitrophota bacterium; assembly: GCA_023819505.1. Lineage (GTDB taxonomy): Bacteria > Omnitrophota > Gorgyraeia > Gygaellales > JAMWCP01 > JAMWCN01. Next base: position 3,643 of record JAMWCN010000017.1, read on the forward strand.
ATTTATATCGTAATCTAGAAAAAAGAAAAGAATTAATCGAATACGCTTATCAGAGAGTTAAGGATTTTTCTTATACAAAGATGATTGAACAGACTAAGGAAATTTACAAGATGGCTTTAAAAAAGTAGAGATGGCAGAGAAATTACGTATCCTTATTTTTAATGTTAACTGGTTAGGAGATGTTTTATTTTCTACTGCCACCATAAGAAACATAAGATATAATTATCCTTCCAGTTTTATTGCCTCTATAGTTCCACCCCGTTGTTCACCAATATTAGAAGGAAATCCCCATCTGGATGAGATTATTCTATTTGATGAGAGAAACCAAAATCGCTCTCTAAAAGAAAAATTGAAATTTATCAAATTACTTAAGAGGAAAAAATTTGATATTGCGTTTCTATTACACCGTTCATTTACAAGAGCACTTATAGTGTGGCTTGCAGGGATTCCGGAAAGAATCGGCTATGCTACAAAAAAAAGAGGTTTTCTTTTAACCAAAAAGATTAAACCAATTGATTACGATTCCTTACATAGGATTGATTATTACCTCAATATGATTGAGGAAGCAGGAATTAAAATCTACGATCGCTATCTAGAGTTTTTTGTTGATAGTGAAGACATAAATTATGTAAATCAATTCTTAAAGAAAGAGAATATTTTAGAGAATGACTTTTTAGTGGGGATTAATCCTGGAGCAAACTGGCTTCCCAAAAGATGGCCCAAAGAATACTGGGCAAGACTCGCTGATAAACTCATAAAAGATTTTTCCTATAAGTTAATTATCACTGGAGATAAAAGAGATTTAGGATTGGCTCAAGAGATAAAATCAAAAATGAACCAAAAACCTATAGTTGCCTCAGGTCTACTGAATTTAAAACAATTCGCTGCCTTATGTAAAAGATTAGATTTATTTATCAGTGCAGATACAGGTCCCTTACATATTGCAAATGCCTTAAAAACAAAAAGAATCATTGCTTTATATGGGCCTACTTCCTTAAAGACCACCTCACCGTATCCTCTGGATAACGTAGTAGTTTTAAAGAAAGATATCGGATGTAAAGTTCCCTGTTATGTAAATAATTGTTTCGATAACCGCTGTATGAAGGAAATTACACCTGAAGAGGTAATAGAAGTGGTAAAAAAATTTTAAACTTATGATAAGTAAAATTCTTTTTATTACCTTAAGTAATATCGGTGATGCAATTTTAACTTTACCTGTTTTAGATAGATTAAAAGAAAGTTTTAGCCCCTGTTTGATTACCGTGGTTGCCGGTCAGCGAAATTTTGATATTTTTAAGGATAATCCTTATATTGAAAAAGTAATTATTTATGATAAAAAATGGCCATTAAGAAAAAAGATAGAATTATTTTTTGAATTGAGAAGAAAAAAATTTGATATCATAGTAGATATCCGTCATAGTTTATATGGAGTGCTCCTTCCGGCAAAATTTAAGAGTCCTCTATTTAGATTTATCCCCAAGGATATAAAACATAAAAAATACCAACACCTCTATTTAATTAAAAAAATGGTTGTTGATTTTCAAAAAGAATCAAAAGATAAGATATTCTATATAAAAGAAGAAGACAAAAATTATATAGATGAATTACTTAAGAAAAATGGTATAGATCCACAGGATAAAATCATTGTAGTTGCTTCGGGTGCAAAGAGCCATCTTAAACGCTGGCCAAAAGAAAATTATATTAACTTGATAAATGAATTAAAAAAAGATTTTAAGATATTTTTAGTGGGAGATAATGATGACATTTCCGATAATAGATATATATTTAAGAATACCAAAGATAATGTATATGATTTAACGGGTAAAACTACTCTTGGAGAACTCGCCTCTTTACTTAAAAGAAGCGCTCTTTTAATTACTAATGATAGTGCAGTGATGCATTTGGCAAGTTATTTAGGTATACCCACAGTAGCTATTTTTGGTCCTACGGATGAAAATAGATACTCTCCCTGGTCAAAGAATTCTTTAGTGGTGAAGAAAGAGATATTCTGCCGACCATGTTCTAAAGCCCAGTGTAGATTCAATACCATAGATTGTATGAGATTGATAAGGCCCCAAGATGTCCTAAGGGCAGTAGAGGATATTTTAAATCCCAAAACTCAAATTCTAAATTCTAAATTTCAAATTCCAGAGGAATACAAAAGAATTCTGATTGTAAGAACCGATAGGATTGGTGATGTTGTACTTTCAACTCCGGTGATAAAAACTTTAAGAGAGAATTTTCCTTCAAGTTTCATTGCGATGATGGTTTCTCCCCAGACAAAAGAACTTATAGAAGGTAATCCTTATCTGGATGAGGTAATTGTTTATGATAAAGAAAAAGAACATAAAAGTTGGTTTAGTTCTATGCGTTTTAGTTTTAAATTAAAAAAGAAAAGATTTGATTTAGCGATAATTCTACATCCTACAAACAGGGTGCATCTGGTTAGTTTTTTTGCTAGAATTCCTAAAAGGGTAGGCTATAACCGAAAGTTAGGATTTTTACTTACGGATAAACTCACCCATACAAAACAATTTGGCGAAAAACATGAATCTGAATATAATTTAGATATCTTGCGTCATTTAGGTATTAAAAAAATATTTAAAGAACTCTATGTACCAATAAAAAAGGAAGCAGAAGATTCTGTTATAGATTTATTTAAAAAAGAAGGCATAACTGAAAAAGATAGAATTTTAGCAATCCATCCTTCTGCAACCTGTCCTTCCAAGATATGGCCAGCGGAGAGATTTGCGCAAGTGGCAGATAGATTAATAAAAAAATATAATTTTAAGGTCTTTATTGTGGCAGGAGCAAAAGATAAAGAGATAGCAAAAAATGTTTTAGAGAATATGAAGTATAAAGCAGTAGATTTAAGTGGAGCGCTTTCTCTAAGCGAATTGGCTAGTCTTTTAAAAAGATGCAAGTTATTTATCTCCAACGATTCCGGTCCTGTGCATATATCTTCTGCTTTAGGTACTCCCGTTATCTCTATCTTTGGTAGAAACCAGCTTGGCTTAAGTCCCTTACGCTGGGGACCTTTGGGAAAATACGATAGGGTAATTCATAAAGAGGTCGGCTGTATTGAATGTTTAGCTCACAATTGCCAAAGAGGTTTTTTATGTCTTAAGGCAATCACTGTAGATGATGTTTTAAATATAGCAGAGGAAATATTAAGAAAAGAGAGTTTCTAAAGATTAATTTATTAAAAAGTTGATATGTTGACTTATTCTGTTATAATAAAAAATTAATCCTTAAAAGATGAAGACCTTAAAAGATATAGAAAAAAGAAAAGAGATTGCTATTAAGGCGGCAAGGAAGGCTGGGAAATTTCTCTGGGATAATTTTGGTAAAGTTGCTCAAATTGAAGAAAAAAAACCTCATCAGTTAGTTACCAATATCGATTTAGGTGCAGAAAAAATAATTAAAGAGGCTCTGATAGAAAATTTCCCCCAAGAGAATATCATCTCCGAAGAAAACCCTATTAGAAAAAAATCAGAATTTAGCTGGATAATTGACCCTTTAGATGGAACACACAATTTTATTCATAATATTGATATCTTTGGAGTCTCTATTGCTTTGGCTTTTAGAGAGAATGTTATTTTGGGAGTAATCTATATACCAAAAGATGATGAATTATATTTTGCTTTAAAAGGAAAAGGTGCTTATAAAAATGGAAAACGTATCTATGTTTCAGAAAGGAATATAGAGCAGGCAACCCTTATTTTTGATAGTAGTATTCATTATCAGAAAAAAAAGATGTTAAAAGATCTAAAAATTTTATCGGATGCAGTTTTCAATATCAGAATGTTTGGCTCAACGGTGCGTTCTTTAAGTTTTATTGCAGAAGGAAAAGCAGAAGCAGAGGTAGAATACAATGATAAGGTATGGGATTTTTCTGCAGGGCTAATTTTAGTAGAAGAAGCAGGGGGTAAAGCTACAGATTTAAAAGGGAGTCCCTGGAATATATATTCTAAAGGTTATATTGCCTCCAACCTTAAAATCCACGAAAGAATTCTGGTATTAATAAATTCATAACTTTAAGATATGTTCCCTGCCTTAAAGATAAAATCATTTAGACTCTATTGGCTGGGAATGTCTGTATCTTTGGTAGGTACCTGGATTCAGATCATCGCTCAATCCTGGTTAGTGTTTCAGTTGACAGGTTCTTCCTTTCTTTTGGGATTGGTTGGATTTTTGGGAACAATTCCTATATTTTTATTTTCACTTTTAGGAGGATTGATAGCAGATAGATTTAATAAACGCAATATCTTAATTATAACTCAGGGTCTTTTTATGATTTTGGCTTTTCTTTTAGGAGCACTTACCCAATTTAGAATTATCAATCCTTTTCAGATTATGATTTTAGTTACTCTTAACGGAGTTGTAATGGCTTTTGATGGTCCAAGTCGTCAGGCAATTGTAGTAGAGATGGTAGGAAATAAAAATTTACTTAATGCGATTGCTTTAAATTCTATTTCATTTAATGCCAGTCGGGTAATCGGACCTGCTTTAGCAGGGATTTTGGCAAGTTTACTTGGCCTGTCAGGTTGTTTCTATATAAATGCAATAAGTTTTTTAGCTGTGCTTTCCAGTCTCTTTCTAGTAAGGTTAGATAAAAATAAATTTTATCAAAATAAAAAAAGTTTGCAACTTCAGGAGTTAAAACAATGTTTTATCTTTATTAAAAATAATCATTACATAATTTTACTTATCAGTATAGTTGCAGTTTTAAGTATCTTCGGATTCTCTTATAATGTTTTGATGCCAGTTTTTGCTGACAATGTTTTAAAGGTAGGTCTAAACGGTTTAGGAATTCTGATGTCGGCAAATGGTTTGGGGGCATTACTTGCTGGTCTATTTTTGGCTAAATTAGGAGATTTTAAGAAAAAAGAAACTTTATTGAAAGTATCCTGTTTTTTATTTTCTATCTTTCTAATTTTATTTTCAATTTCCAGAATTTATCCTTTTTGTATATTTTTACTTATCTTTATGGGTGCTTCAAGTCTTATGATAGTTGCTTTAGTAAATACGCTTTTGCAGATTCAGGTTGGGGATAATTTACGTGGAAGACTGATGGGTATATTTATGTTAATTTTAGTAGGATTTATGCCTTTTGGTAATCTTTTAGGAGGGTGGCTTTCTTATAGATTAGGTATAAGTTCTGCCCTTTTTTTAGGTGGGGTTATCTGTCTTCTTTTTTATATAATTATTATAAAACTGATGGCACAGAGATAAGTAATCTTTTAATTTTTTTCTTCTTCAAAACTTTTAATTACCTCTTTTACTTCCAGTTCTGTTTTTTCTATTTTTTCTTTACAGAGTTTAATTAACTCTATCGCCCTTTTTACTTCTCTTGCTAGATCATCGATATCTATCTCTTCATTCTGGATTTTGTTTAATATTTTTTCTAACTCCTCAATTGCTTTACTGTATTTTAATTCTTCCTTGGGCATTTTTGCTCCTTTCTATATCTGTAGTTTTACTTTCGATCTTTCCATCAGAGACAATGGTAATCATTATTTTATCTTTTTTGACATCATTTACACTTCTTATTATCTTTCCTTGCTTTGATTGTGTTATGCTGAAACCTCTTTTTACAGTATTCATCGGATCTAAAAGTTTTATCTTTTCTTCAAGATGGATAATATTTTTTAGATTATCTTTTATTATTCTATTAGTTGTTATCTTTAAATTTTGCCAAATTTCATATAGAATTTTTGTTATTTCAGAAAAATTTTTTCTGAATCTATCTATTTTAATTTCATTCTTAATATTTTCTATTTTTCTTTTAGCATTTAAAAGATAATATTGAGTATAGGTGGATACCTCTTTTAATTTTGATTGTAAATCTGATTTTAAATTATGCATTAAATTGATTGGAGATATTTTTATCTCCTTAATTAAAGAGGCAATTTCTTCATGATGAATCCTTAAGAATTTATGAGTTTCTGAATCAAAAATTCTTGCTATATTTTCGATCCTCTGTTTTTCTTTTGTTAAAATTTTATCTACTTGCCTGATTATAGAATCAGCCTCTTCATTTAGAGTATCTATGAAATTTTTTACCCTCTCTACAATAAATTGGGCAATAGCGGTGGGTGTCTTTGCATAGGTATGGGCTACTAAATCTGTAATTGTTCTGTTTATCTCATGTCCGATTCCCGTTAAAACAGGTAATCTAAAATTAGCTATAGTTTGGGCTATTATTTTGTTATCGAACCAACTTAGATCTGCAGTTGAGCCTCCACCTCTGGTTATTACTACTAAATCTAAAAATTGTATTCTATCAAAAATCTCTAAAGCCCTACAGACATCAGGTTCAACATTTTTCCCCTGCATAGAAGAATTAAAGAAGTAGATCTTAAATCCGAATCCAGATCTTTTTAATTCATCTAAAAAATCATTGTAGGCAGCAGAATTATATGAGGTAATTAAGCCGATATTTAATGGGACAGCTGCAAGCATAAGTTTTTTATTTTTATCCAAAAGTCCTTTTATCTTCAGTTCCTCAATTATCCTCTGCCTTGTTTGGGCAAGTCTTCCTAATGTATAGACAGGGTCTATCTCTTCTACAATCAGGATTAATTTTCCTGATTTTGAGAAAAAATCAATTTTACATAAGAGTTTTACCTCCAGATCATCCTTTAATTCAAGTTGATTCTCTGCCTGTTTTAAGATTTTTGTTATTATCGGTTTTCTATTTTCAAAGATTACTGCAGAAACTTGTGCAATTATTTCGTTTACTTCAGGATGTTTCTCGCAGAGTTTAAAGTAGATGTTCTGTTTATGTTTATTCTTATCGTAATCTTGTATTTCTCCATGGACCCAGACAAATTCAGGGAATTCCCGATTAAGGATACCTCTTATTTCAGAATTTAGTTCCCTGATTGAGTAGACCCTCTCTGTCTTTAAATTTATTTCCATATTTATTTTTATTATACCATTAAATATAATAATTGGTTTAAAAATGTTTCTTAAATTTTAGAGATAAATTTTTTATTATTATTGATTTAATTTTAATTTAATGTTAAAATTATAAATCTGTATGATAGAGTTGGATAGAATAAAGAGGTTTTCTCTAAAGAGAAGGAGAAGTAAGGTAAATATAAAAGAATTTGCCAGCCCTCCTAAAAGAGGAATAAGGTTTTTGAAATTCTATAATTCTTTACCTTTAATATTAAAGGTAAAGGATATAAAAGAGATAGTAGAGGCAACCGTTAAAGCAAAACAGAATAAAAAACCAGTTATATTTATGTGTGGAGCCCATGTTATTAAATGTGGGCTTAATCCAGTAGTAATTGAGTTGATAAAAAATAAAATAATTAGTTGCCTTTGTTTTAACGGTGCAGGTATAATTCATGATTTTGAGATTGCCTTCTGCGGGAAGACCTCTGAGGATGTCGCCTCTTCTTTAGAAAAAGGGATGTTTGGGATGGCAAAAGAAACCGCAGATTTTATAAATAATGCCATAAAAGAAGGTGTTGAAAGAGGCTTAGGCTTGGGTAATGCGGTAGCCGAAAAGATCGCTGAAAGCTCCCTAAAATATAAAAAATTAAGTATCCTTTTTTATGCCTATAAATATAAAATCCCGGTCTGTGTTTTTGTGGCAATTGGTACAGATGTAATCCATCAGCATCCTTCTTTTGATGCAAGTTTAACTGCTGAAGGCAGTAAACGTGATTTTTATAAGCTGGTTGAGATAATTAAAAATTTAGAAAAAGGAGTGGTATTAAATTTTGGTTCTGCAGTGATTATGCCAGAAGTTTTCTTAAAAGCATTAAATTTAGCACGCAATTTAGGGTATAAAGTAAAAGATTTTATTTCTGCTAACTTCGATATGATCTATCACTATCGACCAGATCAGAATTTAGTGAAAAGACCTCATATTAGAGGAGGAAAAGGTTACTATCTCGTAGGTCATCATGAAATTATGCTTCCTTTCTTGGCACAGGCAATTATAGAAAAACTTTAAAATGGATAATTTTAAGAATATAATTGATAATTTTTCTAAAGCAAAGATTCTAGTAGTAGGAGATCTCATTTTAGATGAATACATCTGGGGTGATGTAGAACGCATCTCCCCTGAAGCTCCTGTTCCCGTAGTATCACAGAGAGGAAAACCTAAATATCTGCCTGGAGGAGCAGCCAATGTGGCAGCAAATTTAAAAAGTTTAGGGGCAGAGGTCTTACTCTGTGGTAGAATAGGAGATGATTTTGAAGGTAGACTCCTACTGAAGGAATTAAAGAGACGTTCTATCTACACTGAAGGGGTATTTATAGATAAAATAAGGCCTACTACAAAAAAAACACGTATAATTGCTGGACATCAACAGGTGGTGCGTTTAGATAGGGAAGTTGTAGAGGATTTTTATAATGATGTGGTAGCAAGAAAGATATCTTGTTTTGTTCTAGATAACTTAAAAGATATTGATGTTTTAATCATTGAAGATTACGGTAAAGGTGTAATCAATAGAGTTTTTCTAAATAGTATTTATCCTGAGACACAACGCAGAAAAAAGATTGTGACTGTTGATCCTAAAGAAGATCATTTTGATATATACTGGCGTCTTAAAGCAACTGCTATAACTCCTAATCGTAAAGAGGCAGAAAACGCTATAAAGAATATAAAGATAAAGGATAATAGAAGAGCTTTTAAGATAGATTTTGATAGGCTTGATACCGATGAGAGGCTAAATCGTGCAGGTAGAGAACTTTTGCGTTATTTAAATATAAAAATTGTTTTGATTACTTTAGGAGAAAAAGGAATGCGCCTTTTTGAGAAAAATAAAGCTCCTTATCAGATTAATACAGTAGCACAAGAAGTATTTGATGTTTCAGGTGCAGGTGATACAGTTATTTCCGTTTTTAGTTTGGGTCTTGCTTCTGGAGCTAATCCTAAAGAGGCAGCCCATATTGCAAATTTTGCTGCCGGCATTGTCGTGGGTAAGTTTGGAGTAGCGGTTACTACTAAAGAGGAGCTTTTGAATAGAATAAAGGAATATGGAAGCGGTAGCAGTAATTCCTGCAAGGTATAGATCTAGTCGATTTGAAGGAAAGGTTTTGGCAGATATTTTTGGAAAACCTATGCTTCAGTATGTATGGGAGCATGCCAAAGAGGCAAAATTATTAGATGAGGTAATCATTGCCTGTGATGATAAGAGAGTAAAAGAAATTGCTGAAAGTTTTGGTGCTAAAGTAACAATGACCGCAAAGGAACATCTTTCTGGAACGGATAGGATCGCAGAAGTCGTCGCTCTTATGGATGTAAAAGTAGTAGTAAATATCCAGGCAGATGAACCTCTGATAAAGCCGGTAATGATAGATAGTATCGTGGATGCTCTTTTAAATGATAGTAGTTTGGAGATGGTGACTTTGATGAAGAGGATTACCGATCCTGATGAGATAAACAATCCTAATGTAGTAAAAGTAGTGGTAGATAAAAACAATTTTGCTCTTTATTTTTCACGCGCCCCCATTCCTTATAAAGCAAAAGATTCTGAAGTTAAAGAGCCACTTTATTTTAAACATATTGGAATCTACGGATACACCAAAGATTTTCTATTTACTTACAAAAATATCCCTGTCTCTTTATTAGAGGCAACTGAAAAATTAGAACAACTGCGCGTTCTATCAGAAGGTTTTAAAATAAAGGTTTTAGAGACAAAATACGATACTATCGGTGTAGATACTCCTGAGGATTTAGAGAGGCTAAAGGAGTATCTTAAAAAAAATTTAAAATTTTAATGATTAAAATTTATTATGAGTTATCAAGTTAAAGTTGGTAATATTAAAATTGGTAATAATAATCCCTTAGTTTTAATTGCTGGTCCTTGTGTGATTGAATCAGAAGAATTATGCCTTGAGACAGCTAAAAGAATTAAGGAGATAACTCATAAATTGGATATTCCTTTTATCTTTAAGTCAAGTTTTGATAAGGCAAACCGACTTTCTTTGGAGTCATTCCGTGGCCCAGGATTAAAAAAAGGTCTATATATTTTAAATAAAGTAAAAGAGAAATTAAAAGTTCCACTCTTAAGTGATATTCACTGTGTAAGTCAGCTTCCTGAGGCAGTCAAAGTTCTGGATATAATTCAGATCCCTGCTTTTCTTTGTCGGCAAACAGATTTAGTAATAGAGACAGCTAAAACCGGCAAGGTTATAAATATTAAAAAAGGACAATTTTTAGCACCTTGGGATATATTAGCCATAATCAAAAAAGTAGAATCTACAGGGAATAAAAAAATTTTGATTACAGAGAGGGGAACCTCTTTTGGTTATAATAATTTAGTTACAGACTTTCGTAGTTTAGAGATTATGCGTCAGTTTGGCTATCCGGTAATCTACGATGCTACACACAGCGTCCAGCTTCCTGGTGGAAAAGGAGCTGTTTCTGGTGGGCAGAGGGAGTTTGTCTCTGGATTATGTAGAGCAGCGGTTGCTTTTGGTTGTGATGGATTATTCTTGGAGGTGCATCCTTCACCTGATAAAGCACTATGTGATGGACCAAATATGATTGATTTAGATGAACTAAAAAAACTTTTAAAAGAGATAAAAAGGATAACTGATGCGCTATGGCAAAGATAGATATATTTAGAAGAGCAAAAGATGTTTTAGAGATTGAGGCAAATTCAATATTGGATCTTAAGAAAAAAATAGATTCTAATTTTAAAAAAGCAGTAGAGATAATTTTAGAATCCAAAGGTAGAGTAGTAGTAAGTGGGATGGGAAAGACAGGAATCATTGCTCAGAAGCTATCCGCTACCTTAGCTTCTACAGGAACCCCTAGTCTTTTCTTACATCTAGCAGAGGCAATTCATGGAGATTTAGGAAGGGTAACGAGTGATGATGTGGTAATTATTATTTCCTATAGTGGTCAGGGAGAGGAGATTAAACAGCTTCTTCCTCTATTGAAGAAGATCGGTTCCAAAATCGTCGCCATTACAGGAAATAAAAAATCCATCTTGACAGAGCATGCGGATGTGGTTTTGGATGTTTCTATAAAAAAAGAAGCCTGTCCTTTGGGTTTGGCTCCTACTGCCTCTACCACCGCTACTTTAGCTATGGCAGATGCTTTGGCAGTTTGTCTTTTGGAATTAAAAGGATTTAAAGAGGAGGATTTTGCTTTTTACCATCCTGGAGGATTTTTAGGAAAAAAGCTCCTTTTAAGAGTAGAAGATATCATGCGTACAGGTAAAGCTAATCCTTTAGTGAAAGAAAATGAGTTTATCTCAAAAGTTCTGTTAAAGATAACTCAGGCAAGAGCAGGTTCTGCTACGGTTGTAGATAAAAGAGGAAAGATAATTGGTATCTTTACCGATGGAGACCTACGCAGACATCTAGAGAAGGATCCCTATCTAATTAAGCGTAAGGTAAAAGAGGTGATGACTTCTAATCCCATTACCGTAAGAAAAGATATGTTAGCAGTAGAGGCAGCCAGAATTTTAAGAGAAAAGAAAATAGATGAACTTCCTGTTATAGATAAAGGTAGAAAAGTAGTAGGACTTTTGGATGTTCAGGATCTTTTGAGGGTAGGTTTAATTTAACCTTATGGATAATTTTGTATTAGAAAAAGCAAAGAGAGTAAGACTTCTTATCTTAGATATAGATGGGGTCTTAACAGATGGCAAAATTATTTATGACTCCACAGGAAAGGATTTAAAATTCTTTGATGTCAAAGATGGTTTGGGAGTTTATCTTTTAAAAAAAGTAGGAATCCCAACAGTTTTAATTACCGCGCGTAGTTCCAAAGCGATTAAACCCCGCGCAAGAGATATGCAGATAGAAAAAGTCTATGAGAATGTAGATTCCAAAATTTCTATATTGAATAAGCTACTTAAAAAATTTAAATTAAAACCAGAAGAGATCTGTTTCATAGGAGATGATTTAGTTGATTTAGGATTGATGAAGAGCGTAGGTTTTGCAGTAGCGGTGGCTAATGCTTGCAATGAGATAAAATCGTGTGCCCACTATATCACTTTACAGAATGGAGGCAATGGTGCGGTACGGGAAGTAGCAGAGATTATCTTAAAATCAAAACAGAAATGGGAAGATATAATTAAAGATTACAGTAATATATGAGGATATTTATCTTAATTTTATTTTTTTGTTTTATTCTTAATTCCTATGCTCAAGAACCAGAGCAGAACCTCTCCGATTTTAATTTGTCAGGTCTTAATCAGGATGGTAAGAAATCTTGGGAGATTTTGGGTAAATCTGCAGATATATTTTCTAATATAGTAAAATTAAAAGAAGTTATGGCTAAACTCTATCGTCCAGATGAGGAGATAGAGTTAAAGGCAAAGGAGGCAGAGTTTGATAAACTAAATGGGAAACTCAAACTTAAAAAAGATGTGGTAATTACTACCACCAAAGGTGCTAAATTAATTACAGATAGCCTTGATTGGGACAGAACCAATCAGAGTATCTCTACTAAAGATAAAGTAAATATAGAATCTAATAGTATTTTTGCTTACGGCTTAGGTATCCTTGCCAAGCCAGATTTGAAAAAAATAAATTTAGAGAAAAATGTATTTGTGCAGATAAACTCTCAAAAACAAAATAATCCCGATGATAAAATTACTATTACCTGTAAAGGTCCTTTAGAGATTGACTATGAGAAAAATATAGCAGTTTTTCATAATGAGGTTAAGGTAGTACACAGTGACATCCAGATCTACAGTGATGAACTTCAGGTATATTTTTCAAAAGAAAAGGCAACCGCTCCCTCTAAAGAGAGTATTACCAAAGTTTACGCTTTAGGTAATGTGAAGATTATTCGAGAGAATAATGTATCTTTCAGTGAGGAAGCAACTTATTTGCCTCAGGATAAAAAACTTCTTCTTTCTGGTAAACCAAAATTAATTATTTATCCTGAAAAAGAGGATTTAAATGCAAATTCTAGAGACTAAAGACCTTACTAAATACTACAACACAAAACCTGTTGTAAATGGACTAAATATTGAGGTAAGGCGTTCTGAGATTGTGGGATTGTTAGGTCCAAACGGTGCAGGTAAAACTACTACTTTCTATATGATCGTAGGGATATTGAAGCCTACAAAAGGTAAAATTATCTTTGATAATGAAGATATAACTTACCTGCCTATGCATCAACGCGCACGTTTTGGGATCGGTTATCTATCTCAGGAA
>JAMWCN010000018.1 GCA_023819505.1 Candidatus Omnitrophota bacterium
TTGTAGGACCAAACGGCGCAGGGAAAACTACAATTATAAAGATACTAGCAGGGTTGATTTTAGCTGATTCAGGAAGAGTTAAAGTTTTAAATTTAGATGTAATTAAGGATGAATTAAAGCTGAAAGCATCAGTCAGTCTACTTACAGGGGAAGAGCGTAGTTTCTATTGGAGATTAACAGGAAGAGAAAATTTGGAATTCTTTGGTTATCTTTATAATCTTTCCAAAAACAAGATAAAGAAAAAGATAGAAGAATTAGCTTTAATTTTAAATATAGGGGAATATTTAGATAGGAGATTCCAGGAGTATTCTACAGGAATAAAACAGAGGTTTTCTATTGCCAGAGCCTTGCTTAATGATCCAAAAATAATATTTATGGATGAGCCTACAAAGAATCTTGACCCTTTGGTAGCAGAAGCAACAAGAAATTTTATCAAAAATGAACTAAAAGATAACCAAAACAAAACTATCTTTTTTGCTACCCATAATCTAAAGGAGGCATTTAGTTTAGGAGAAACGATAGCAATTATGGATAGAGGAAAAATTAAAGCTATAGATACTCCTGAAGGTCTAAAAAGGAATAGTGGCTTTGAAGAACCGGAGGAGATATTTAAGTATTATGTGGCTAAATAAATTAGGAGCTTTTTTGAAGAGAGATTTTTTGATTGAGACAAGTTATCGAACTTTTTTTATTTTAAGGGTCTTAAGGATACTTACAACCACATTAACTTTTTATTTTATTTCAAAATTATTTGAAAAAAATCCATCTAATTATTTAGAAATTTATGGAGGAGATTATTTCTCTTTTGTTTTAATAGGAATTGCTTTCTCAGAATATCTTACTACAAGCCTGCGTAGTTTTTCTGAAAGTTTAAGGGAAGAGCAGATAACAGGAACTTTGGAGGCAGTTTTAGTTACCCCCACTAAGATATCTACAGTAATTTTAGGTTCTAGTATCTGGAATTATATCTTTACTACCATATCAGTATTAATTTATTTGGGTTGTGGAGTTTTATTTTTTGATCTATCTTTAACTAAAATAAATTTTTTAAGCGGAATTTTAATTTTAACTCTTACAATAATATGTTTTGCATCTATAGGGATAATTTCCTCAAGTTTTGTTCTTATTTTTAAAAAGGGAGAGCCTTTAAGTTGGTTTACAGGGATATGTTTTTCTCTTCTGGGAGGAGTATATTTTCCTGTGGAGATAATGCCGAAATTTTTAAGATTCTTTTCTTATTTAGTACCTGTTAGCTATGGTTTAAGAGGAATAAGACTTGCATTTTTGAAGGGTTACGATTTAAAAGATCTTTGGTTTCAAATAGTTATGCTTTTAATCTTTATTATTATTTTATTTCCTCTAAGTATATTTATATTAAAATGGGCAGTAAAAAAGATAAAAAAAGAGGCAAGCCTCTTACATTATTAATTTTTCTTGACAGCGTAAGTTTTTGGTGATACTTTAATTAGGAAAATAAAATAAAGGAGGTGGTGAATGACTAAAAAAGACTTGGTTTTAAAAATCTCTGATGAAACGCAGTTAAAACAAATAGATGTAAGAAAAGTTGTGCAGAAAACTTTTGATCATATCATAGAAGCTTTGGAAAGAGGAGAAAAAATTGAATTAAGAAATTTCGGTATCTTTAAAGTAAAACAGAGAAAAAGTAGAACAGGTAGGAATCCACGTACCGGTCAAGTAGTCCCAGTCCCTCCAAGAAAAGTAGTCATATTTAAACCTGGTCTGGAGATGAAAAAGAGGATAAAATAATCCCTTGATATAAAAATTACAATTCTAATTAATTCTAATAAAAATAAATGTTTAAATCTGTCCGTGGAACAAAAGATATTTTACCCAAGGATTCTTTTAGATGGCAGAGAATAGAGGAAGCCTCAAGAAAAATTTTTTCCATCTACGGATATAAAGAGATCCGTACCCCTCTAATAGAAGAGGCAAGTTTATTTGTGCGTTCTTTAGGTGATAATACTGAGATTGTAAGCAAACAGATGTTTAAGGTGGTAAGGAATTTAGGAGAAGAATCCAAAAGGGAAATTGTCTTAAGACCTGAAGGAACTGCTTCTGTGGTAAGAGCTTATTTAGAAAGCGGGCTTTACAAAAGAGAGGGTATAGCAAGATTTTATTATTTAGGTCCAATGTTTAGGGCGGAGAGACCTCAGAAGGGTCGTTTAAGACAATTCCACCATATTGGAGCAGAGGCGATTGGTTCCTATTCTCCTTATTTAGATGTGGAGATAATAAGTTTAGCTGATCGATTACTTAAAGAATTGGGAATAAAGGAATACAGAGTTAACTTAAATACTTTAGGTTGCAATAGAGATAAAGTTAAATTTAAAGAGTTATTAAAGGAAAAATTAAAGCCAAACTTAAGTTATTTTTGTTCTAACTGTAAGATAAGATTCCAATATAACCCTTTAAGGATACTTGATTGTAAGAATAAGAACTGCAGAGAGGTAGTATCTGGCCTTTCCTTAAAAGATGAATACCTCTGTTCTGAATGTAAGCAACATTTTCAAGATGTAAAAGAGGGGTTAAAAAATATAGGGATAGATTACGAAATTTTGCCTTGGTTGGTAAGAGGTCTGGATTATTATACTCGCACGGTATTTGAGATAACTTGCAAAAATTTAGGTAGTCAAGATGCTTTGGGAGCAGGTGGTAGATACGATAATTTAGTTAAGCAGTTAGGTGGACCGGAGAAAGGTGCGGTAGGTTTTGCTTTAGGAGTAGAAAGAATTATTTTGGTAGAAGAAAAAGAGCCTGTTTCTCAACAAGATTATATATACCTAATAAGTTTAGGTAAAGAAGCTACTATAAAAACACTGAAGCTTTTAGAGACACTCCGTAAAGAAGGAATCCATGCAGTTAGCGATTATTTAGATAGGTCTCTTAAGGTAAGCTTAAGGAGAGCTAATCAATCTGGGGCTAAATTTGTAATAATAATTGGAGAGGATGAGATCAAAAAAGGAGTGATGATTTTAAAGGATATGAGTTCAGGCAGACAAAAGGAACTTAAAGAAGAAGATTTAATAGAAGAATTAAAAAATATCAAAATTAATAACTTAAGATGTTAAGAACTCATACCTGTGGAGAGCTTAATAGAACAGATGTGGGCAAAACCGCTATCTTATGTGGTTGGGTGAAATCAAGACGTGATCACGGCAAAATCATATTTATTGATTTAAGGGATAGGTACGGTTTTACCCAGGTTATATTTAATCCTAAAGTCTCAGAATCTGCTTATAAAATAGCTCAAACTTTGGGTAATGAATTTGTAGTTAGAGTAAAAGGAAAAATTAACTTAAGACCTCCGGGAACAGAGAACCCAAAGATTAATACCGGCGAAATTGAATTGGAAGCAGAGGATTTAGAAATCCTTAACCCTTCAGAGAATCCACCTTTTTCTATAGAAGAGAATTCTTCTATCACTGAGGATCTGCGTTTAGAATACCGCTATTTAGACTTAAGGAGGTATAAGGTATTAAATAATTTTGTTCTTAAACATAGAATTTATCAAATTATTAGGTCTTTTTTAGATAAGGAGGGATTTTTAGAATTCAATACTCCACTTCTTACCAAATCTACTCCAGAAGGAGCAAGGGACTTTTTAGTTCCTTCCAGATTAAAAAAAGGTTCTTTTTATGCCCTCCCCCAATCTCCACAACTCTTTAAACAAATTTTGATGGTCTCAGGAATTGATCGCTATTATCAGATCGCTCCTTGCTTCCGTGATGAGGACCTAAGGCAGGACCGTCAACCTGAATTTACTCAGTTAGATATAGAGATGAGTTTTGTAGAGGAATCAGATATATTTGATCTCTGTGAAAGACTCTTAAAAGAGATCTTCATTCAGATAAAAACAACAGAATTAAAGACTCCATTTTTAAGATTAAGTTATAAAGACGCATTCAAACTTTACCAAACAGACAAACCCGATTTAAGAGAGAATTTAAAAGAAGAATTTTCTTTTGTCTGGATAGTAGATTTTCCCCTGTTTAAATATAATGAGGAAGAGAAGCGCTGGGAATCTGAACATCATCCTTTTACTGCTCCTAAAAAAGAAGATATAGAATTGTTAGATAAATCACCTCAACAGGTAAGAGCGCGTTCTTACGATTTAGTAGTAAATGGTGTTGAGATAGCTTCGGGTTCCATCCGTATCCATCAGGAAGATCTACAGAGGAAGATATTCAATATAATTGGTTTAGACAGAAAAGAAGCAAATAAACGTTTTGGATTTCTTTTGGAAGCATTTAAATTTGGTGCCCCTCCTCACGGAGGAATCGCCTTTGGTTTAGATAGGTTAGTTAGTTTAATCTGTGGTGAAGAAAGTATTAGAGAGGTAATTGGTTTTCCCAAGACACAGAGAGGGATTTGTCCTTTAACAGGAGCTCCTTCAGAGGTTGAAGATAATCAATTAAAAGAGTTAGGAATAAAATTGGAAAAAATAAGGAGGAAGAGATGAGAAAAAATATTTTTTTAATACTAATTTTAAGCTTACTGATAGGTTGCACTTTAAGAACTTATTCTGTAGTGAAAGAAAGAGTAGATCAAGATCTCTGCGGTAATAGGGGTTATCTTAAAGGAAGCGCTCCTTTACCGAAAGAAAGAAAAACAACTCGGACCACTCAAGTTATAGAATTGGAGCTATTTCCACCGATAAAATTTGAGAAACTACATCCAGAGAAAAAATTAGAAGAAAAAGAAGATAAGAAACTATGGGGAAATTTAGGTTATATTGAAAGAAAGAAGGTAGTTTTGCAGGAGGCACAGAAGCCACCCACTAAAACAAGAATAGAAAAATATACTATCCAAAAAAATGATACCTTGCAGAAGATATCTAAAAAATTCTATGGAACTACGAAATATTGGCAAAGGATATACGAAGCTAACAGATCCATCTTAAAAGACCCTAACAGTATTTATCCAGGTCAAGTTATTAATATTCCTTTAGAGGAACTAAAGGAACCCAAAAGTGATCTAAAATAGATGGAGAAAAAATTAACTATAAATAACCAGCAGGAACTGCAAAGCTTATTTGGAATGCACGATCGCAATATAAAGATAATTGAAAATGAATTTAATGTAAGTATCACTTTAGATAAAAATGAAATTAAAATAAAAGGAAAAAATACTGATGTAGAAAAGGCTTGTAAGATTATTGACTATCTTTTAGATAATATCCGTAGCGGTCAAAAAGATATAGGTCAAAAAGATATCTTTTATCTTATAAAGACATTTAAAGAAGGAAAATTAGAGTATAAGGAGATGAAGGAAAAGGGTCTAATCTTTTCTTTCCCAAGAAAACAGGTGGGACCAAAGACTGCAGGACAGCGCCTGTATGTGGAAGCAATAAAGAGTTATGATATCGTCTTTGGAATAGGGCCTGCAGGAACAGGCAAGACATATTTAGCTATGGCTTGCGCTGTAGAGGCTTTAAGAAAAGGTTTGGTAAGAAGGATAATTCTTACCCGTCCGGCAATTGAAGCAGGTGAATCTTTAGGATTTTTACCTGGCGATATGTATGAAAAGATATCTCCTTATCTAAGACCTCTTTACGATGCTCTTTACGATATGATGGAAGCAGAGCAGATTGAGAAGGCATTAGAGACAGGAGTAATCGAGGTAGTTCCTTTAGCTTATATGAGAGGTAGAACCCTAAACGATGCCTTTATCATTTTGGATGAAGCTCAGAACTGCACTGCTGAACAGATGAAGATGTTTTTAACCCGCTTAGGTTTTGATTCCAAAGCAGTAATTACTGGAGATATTACCCAGAGCGATCTTCCTGGTGGAAAACCTGTTGGACTCCTGCAGGCAAAGGAAATCTTAAGTGATATTGAAGGGATAAAATTTGTATATCTGACAGGCTCGGATGTAGTGAGGCATTCTTTAGTCCAAAAGATCATTGAAGCCTATGAAAATAGAAGCTCTTATAAATAGGGTATTAGCAGTTATAGTTTTATCAGCAATACTTCTGGCAGGGTCAAAGATTTTAGGTATAAATCCAGTGGCGGTAATATTTATCATTATAATTTCTTTATATTTAATATTTAATTATAAAAATTCAGAAAATTTTACTAAAAAAATTCTTAATATAATACTGATCTTACTTATATTTTTATTCATTGCTGATACAGTTATCAAAAATAAATTACCATTTTATCTTATCCCTTTTTCAACTGTAAGTATGCTTATAACTATACTTTTTTTAGAACTCCATCTATCTTTGTTGGTGAGTATAACTTTAAGTATTCTCTTAGTTTTAGATGCAGGCAATGATCCATACTTAGGGATAATGATGTTAAATAGTAGCATAGTTTCAAGTCTTTTAGTTTTAGGCATTCGGAGACGTTCCAAAATTATCAAAGCCGGTTTTATCTGCGGATTAATCCAAGTAGCCACTTTTTTCTTTATTGATAATTTTATAGTAAGATCTTTTATACCTTACATATTTTTCTTTCTTAATGGTTTTATATGTGGAATAATCGTCGCAGGAATTCTCCCTATATTTGAATACTTAAGTGGAGTTATTACAAATATAAGTCTACTGGAATTGGCTGATTTTAATAATCCCCTTCTTAAAAGATTAATGTTGGAAGCCCCAGGAACTTACCACCATAGTCTAATTGTGGGAAATCTCGCTGAGGCAGCAGCAGAGGTGGTAGGTGCAAATTCACTTTTGGCTCGCATCGGCGCATACTATCACGATATTGGAAAAATTAAAAATGCAGAATACTTTAGCGAAAATCAACTCTCTTTGACCCAAAAACATGAAAAAATTCCTCCCTCTATAAGTAAATTAATTATTATAAACCATGTGAAGGAAGGACTAGATTTAGCTAAAAAATATAAGTTGAATCCTCGTATAATAGATTTTATCTTACAGCACCATGGGACAAGTTTAGTTTACTATTTCTACCTAAAAGCTCTTGAAAATATCGAGCCTGATGTAGTAACTTCTACTGAAGAGGAATACCGCTATCCTGGACCAAAACCTAACAGTAAAGAGACTGCAATTGTGCTTTTGGCAGATTCGGCTGAGGCTGCCTCACGGAGTCTAAAGGAAGTATCTGCTTCTAAAATAGAAGAACTCGTACATAGAGTAATTAACAACAAATTTATCGATGGACAGCTTGATCATTGTGAACTTACTTTAAGGGATTTAGATGAAATTGCAAAAGTTTTTACTAGGATATTAATCTCTATATATCATGCAAGGATAACCTATCCTGATAAAAAAGAATCTTCATAAAAATCGCATTGTTGCAAATTGATATTCTTAATTTAACTAGAGAGAAGTTCTATATTGATAAAAATAAACTTCAAAGACACATCTATTTGATAGTTAAGTTACTAAAAATAAAATCTATCAAGTTAAATGTATATTTTATTAATGAAAAGATGATGCGCAAGCTTAATAAAAGTTTCTTTAAGAAAAATTATTCCACAGATGTACTTACATTTAATTTAGGAGATACCAAAGATATACTAGCAGAGCTCTTTATATGTTTAAAGGTGGCGAAAAGAAATGCTGTTCTATACAATAATCCATTTTTAAAAGAGATTTTGCTTTACATAATCCATGGTATTTTACATATCTTAGGTTTTGATGATAGAACTAAAAAACAAAAAAATTTAATGGAGAAAAAACAAGAAGAGATTCTTAAAAAAATAATTTAAGATGGCACTAACCAAAACAGAAGGATTAGTAATTAAAAAGACAGATTTCCGTGAAACAAGCTTAATAGTTTTATTTTATACAAAAGATTACGGTAAATTGAATTTACTCTTTAAAGGTATAAAGAATTCACCTGATAAATTTGCCAGCAATCTGGAGCCGTTCTCTTACAATGAAATTATCTTTTATAAGAAGAAAAATACAACTTTACACCTTGCCAGCCAATGCGATTTAAAGGATAATTTTTCAAACTTAAGGGAGGATTTAGATAAAGTTAGTTCTGCTAGTTCAATTATAGAATTACTTGATACAGTTATGCCTCCAGAGGATCCCAATAGAGATGCATTTAATTTAGCTTTAGAGTCACTTAAAAATATGTCGAATTATCCCTCTGCGGATAAAATTTTAACTATCTTTAAAATAAAACTTTTGGACCTGGTTGGATTTAAACCGCACCTTGATTCCTGTATCATATGTCAGGAGAAGATAATTACACAGGCAAGATTCAGTATCAGTTTAGGTGGACTTTTATGCCAAAATTGTTTTAAAAATGACTTAAAAGCAAGACCTATCTTTAGGGGAACAACTGCTACTATCCTTCATATTGAAAGAAATAGCTTAGAAGATAATTTAAGATTAGGGATTAATCCTCAGATAAAAAAAGAATTGGATTATATATTGGAGTCATTTTTAGAATTTCACTTAGATAAGAGATTAAAGACAAAGAAATATATGTTAGAAATAAACCAAAACATTAAAATTCTAAAAAATAGGAGGTAAAACGGATGAAAATCTTAATTGTTGGACCAGGAGCGATGGGATGTCTTCTGGCTAGTTTTTTAGCTAAAGTTGAAGAGGAACTATGGATTTTAGACAAATATAAAGAACGCGCAGATAGGATAAATCAGCAGGGAATAATTATGGAAGGGATTTCAGGTAGTTGGCAAGTTAAGGTAAAAGCAACTGCAGATCCAAATCAAATTCCTCAACCAGATTTGATAATTATTACGGTAAAATCATACGATACAAAACTGGCTTGCACTTCTATTAAAGGTTTGGTAGGAGAAAATACTTCTGTGCTTACTTTACAGAATGGTTTAGGTAATGTAGAAACTATCGCTGAAATTATAGGTTATGATAAGGTTTTGGCAGGAGTAACTAACCAAGGAGCAACCCTTTTAGATATAGGTTATATTCGCCATGCAGGAAAAGGAGAAACAGTAATTGGTAGAATTGATGGAAAGATACCTGTGGAAGTTCTTAAGGTAAGAGAAATTTTTAATAAAGCAGGTCTACCCACAAAAATATCCAGAGATATAAAAGGCCTTCTTTGGTCAAAATTAATTATAAATGTAGGGATAAATGCCTTAACCGCTATAACCGGACTAAATAATGGAAGATTAATAGAGTTTGAGGGAACGCGTAGGATTTTAAGGGAAGCAGTTACAGAAGCAATCCGTATCGCTAAAAGGAAAAGGATTAAACTTATTTACGACGATCCTTTAGCTAAAGTGGAGGCGGTCTGTGAAGCAACCTCTACCAATATTTCTTCAATGCTTCAGGATGTTTTAAGAAAGAAACGCACAGAGATAGATTCTATAAATGGGGTAATTGTGCGTTTAGGTCAGGAATTGGGGATTCATGTACCGGTAAATTCTTTACTTCTGGATTTAGTAAAAACTATAGAGGCAAGTTATAATTTAAGGGTTGTATGAAAAATTTATTAGTAGCAGAGATATTTCGCAATATCGCTAAAATTTTAACAATAAAAGAAGATAATCCTTTTAGGATCCGGGCTTATGAAAAGGCAGCCCAAAATATCGAAAGTTTAAATGAGGATATAGAAAGAATTATTCAGGAAAATAGACTTACAGAGATTCCTGGTATCGGTGAGGATTTGGCAGATAAAATAAAAGAGATCACCTCTACTGGAACCCTTAAGAGTTATGAAGACTTAAAGAAGACTGTCCCAGGGGGAATTTTAGATTTATTAAATATTCCCTCAGTCGGACCTAAAACTGCAAAGCTTCTGTATGAAAAGTTAAAAATAAAGAATATTGAGGAATTAGAGAAAGCAATTAAAGAAAAAAGATTAGAAGGTATATTTGGTATAAAAGAGAAAACTATTGAGAATATTTTGAAGGGCATTGAGCTTCTAAAAAAAGGAAAAGAGAGGATGAGTTTAGCAGTAGCTATGCAGTTAGCAGAGGAGTTCATTAAGATTTTGAAAAAATTAAACGAGGTAAAGAAGATATCTTGCGCAGGAAGTTTGAGGAGACAAAAAGAGACCGTAAGGGATATCGATATTTTAGTAATCTCTAATAACCCTCAAAAAGTAATGGATACATTTGTAAGTATACCTTTAGTCAAAGAGGTATTAGCAAAAGGGATAACCAAAGCTTCTGTCCGCACAAAAGATGATGTACAGGTAGATTGTCGGATAGTTAAAGAGGATTCATTTGGAGCAGCACTCCTATATTTTACAGGTTCAAAGAATTTTAATATTAAGTTAAGACAACTGGCAATTAAAAAAGGTTTTAAGATCAATGAATACGGGGTATTTAGAAAAGAAAGATTCGTTGCAGGAAAAACAGAAGAGGAGATATTTAAATTGTTAGGTATGGCTTATATTGAGCCGGAATTGAGAGAAGATAATGGAGAGATAGAATTGGCATTAAAAGATTCTTTACCTAAGCTTATAGAATTAAAAGAGATAAAATCAGATCTGCATATCCATTCTAACTGGTCAGATGGAGGAAATACTATTGAAGAGATCGTTGATTATTGTATGAAGAAGAATTATTCTTATATAGCAATTACAGATCATTCTCAGAGTTTAAAAGTAGCTGGAGGTTTAAATAAAGAAAAACTGAAAAGAAAAAAACTTGAGATTGAAAGGATAAACAAAAAATTAAAAAATTTTAGAGTCCTTTATGGAGCAGAAGTAGATATAGACTCTGAAGGAAAACTCGATTACGATAATGATACATTAAAAGAATTTGATATTGTAATTGCTGCTATCCATACAGGTTTTAAGCAGTCGAAGGAAAAATTGACCTCAAGGCTTATAAAAGCTGCTGATAATAAGTATGTCCATATCATTGCTCATCCCACAGGAAGACTATTTGGCGTAAGGGAGGCTTATGAGATCGATATGGAAAAACTACTTAATGTCTGCAGGGACACCAATACCGCTTTAGAGATAAACGCTTTTCCCCAAAGGTTAGATTTAAATGATCTACACTGTCGTATGGCTAAAGAGAAAAAAGTTAAGTTAGCTATAGGTACAGATGCCCATACATTGGATCAATTAGATACAATCAATTTAGGGGTCTCTGTAGCTAGAAGAGGTTGGCTTGAAAAAAAGGATATATTAAATTCTTTAAATTTAGAGGAATTAGTTAAGACGATAAAAAAATGATACAGTTAACAAAAGAGATAATATTTGTTTTTTTAAGTTTTACTTTGTTAAGTTGTCAATCCCAAAAGTTATATCATCAAAGTTATGTCGGTTTAGGTACATACATTGAGATTACCTCTCCTTATAAGGAAGCGGGAAAGATTGCTTTTGAAGAGATAAAGAAAATAGAATCTCTTCTAAGTAAATACGATCCTTCTAGTGAAATTTATCTTCTGAATCAAAATGCAAAGGCAAAGTTAAGTCCTCAGACTCTATATGTTATTAAAAAAGCAAAGGAATTTTGGGAGAAATCAGAAGGTGCTTTTGATATTACCGTAGGAGTGCTTTTAGAACTTTGGGGATTTGATAAACATAGCCGTTATAGAGTTCCCACCGATGAAGAGATAAGACAAGCTTTAGATTATGTAGGATTAGATAAAGTTAAAATTGATGAGGAAAATAGAATAGTTGAGATTAAAAAAGGTATGATCTTAGATTTGGGAGGGATAGCTAAAGGTTATGCTGTTGATTGCGCGGTAAGCAAGTTAAAGGAAAAAGGTATAAATAGTGCACTTATAAATATAGGAGGAGATATATACTGTTTAGGTAAAAAATTTGGTAAACCTTGGAGGGTAGGAATAAAGGATCCTAAAACAAAAGGTATAAGAAAAATAGTAGAATTAGAGGATAAAGCAATAGCTACCTCTGGCAGTTATGAGAACTATTTTTCAAAAGATAACTTTATCTATACTCATATCTTTGATCCTAAAAAAGGAAGACCGGTGGATTCTAAAATAATTTCAATTACAATTGTAGCAGATGATTGCTTAACTGCTGATGCTTTAGCTACAGCTACTTTTGTATTGGAAAATGAAAAGAGGAAAACTTTAGTTGAAAAATTATCAGCAAAGATAGAAGATATATGTTTAAGATAATCGGTAAAGAAAATTTAGCTTCTAATATTAGGCTTCTTAAAATCTATGCTCCTCAGATTGCCAAAAAAGCAAAGCCAGGTCAGTTTGTAGTTCTGATGCCTGATGAGAATTCTGAACGCATACCTTTAACTTTAGCGGATTGGGATAGAGAGGAATCTACAATCACTTTGATATTTCAGGAGGTAGGTTTTACTACTAAGAAATTAGCAAAATTATCAATAGGAGATTGTATATCACATATCCTTGGACCTTTGGGTAAGCCTACGGAGATAAAATTTTTTGGTAGGATCATCCTTATTGGAGGGGGGGTAGGTATAGCAGAGATATTACCTCTTATAAAGGCTTTTAAAGAAAAAAACAATTATATTTTAACTATCTTAGGAGCTCGCACAAAAGAATTGTTAATTTTAGAAGAAAAGATAAGAAAATTCTCTGATGAGTTTTATATTACCACCGATGATGGTTCTTATGGTAGGAAAGGTTTTGTTACGGATATTTTAAAAGAGAAACTCTATCAGGATAAAGATTTTCAACTCGTCTATGCCATTGGACCGGTTTTGATGATGAAAGAGATCTCTAAAATTACCAATCCTTTTGGTATAAAAACATTAGTTAGCCTCAATCCTATAATGGTAGATGCAACAGGGATGTGCGGTTCCTGTAGGATAAAAGTAAGGGAGAGAACCTTATTTGCCTGTGTAGATGGACCAGAATTTGATGCAGATGAAGTTGATTTTGATGAACTACAGAAAAGACTTTCTCTTTTTAAAGATGAAGAAAAATTAATAAATAGTTATGGGGCGTAAGGAACCTAAAAAACGAAACCCACAAGATAGATTAAATAATTTTTTAGAAGTCTCTTTAGGATTTACTGATGAGGAGGCAAAAGAAGAAGCAACGAGATGCCTTAATTGTAAAAATCCCGCTTGTGTAAAAGGATGCCCTGTAAATATAGATATCCCTGAATTCATTCAGTTAATCAAAGAGGGAAAAAGGAAAGAAGCACTTTTAAAAATTAAAGAAAAAAATACTCTTCCTGCTATCTGTGGAAGGGTATGCCCTCAAGAGGAGCAATGTGAAAAGTTATGTATTTTAGCAAAAAATAACCAACCTATAAATATTGGAGCTTTGGAACGATACGCAGCGGATTATGAATTGCTTTTTGGTAGTTTAGATTCTAAAAAAAAAGATACCTCTCCAGTCAAAGTAGCAGTTGTAGGAAGTGGACCCGCAGGTTTAAGTTGCGCAGGAGAACTGGCAAAGATGGGATATATGGTAGTTATATTTGAATCCTTACATAAAGCAGGAGGAGTACTTACCTATGGAATCCCTGAATTTAGGCTTCCTAAAAGAATAGTTGAGCATGAGATAGATTACATAAAGAGTTTAGGTGTAGAGATAAGACTTGATACTTTAATTGGATTAACTTATACTATCAATGACTTATTTAATGAAGATTTCAAAGCAATTTTTGTTGCCACGGGTGCAGGACTTCCTCAATTCTTAGGTATCGAAGGAGAGAATATAAATCGAGTCTATTCTGCAAATGAGTTTTTGACACGTATAAATCTTATGCAGGCGCATAAATTTCCTCAATACAATACTCCTATAAGTTTGGGAAAAACTGTAGCGGTAATTGGAGGAGGAAATGTCGCCTTGGATTGTGCTAGAGTCGCTAAGAGGTTAGGTAAAGAGGTAATATTAATCTACCGTCGAACAGAAAAAGAGATGCCTGCCAGAATTGAGGAGATAAAAAATGCCAAAGAAGAAAATATTCAATTTTTGTTTCTTACCCAACCTGTAAGGATATTAGCTGATGAAGAATCAAAAGTAAAGGCTATAGAATGTATAAAGATGAGATTAGGTCCTCTTGATGATACGGGCAGACAGAAACCAATTCCTATAGAGGGTTCCAATTTTATTATAAATGTTGATACTGTAATTGTGGCTATTGGACAGAATCCAAATCCTTTAATTCCCCGTTTAACACCTGAATTAAAAACCAATCCTGATGGAACTATAATTGTAGATGAAAATTTAGCGACTTCTATTAAAGGAGTTTTTGCAGGAGGGGATATAGTTACTGGCTCTGACACTGTAATTTCAGCGATGGGAGCAGGAAAAAGGGCAGCCTATTTTATAGATAGGTATATAAAAAATGAACACTAAACTTAAAATTGAAGATATAGTTAATTTAAAGAATAAACGCAAAATTACTATGCTTACCGCCTACGATTACCCTTTAGCTTATCTAATTGATAAAGCAGGGATTGATATAATTTTAGTAGGTGATTCGGTAGCAAATGTGGTTTTAGGGTTAGAATCAACAACACAGGTAGGGATGAATGAGATGCTCCATCACACTAAAGCGGTAAGTAGAGCGGTAAAACATGCATTGGTAGTAGGGGATATGCCTTACGAGGCGTATCAGATATCAATAGATGATTCTGTAAAAAATGCCAAAAGATTTATTCAGGAAGCAAATTGTGATGCGGTAAAACTGGAATGGTTTGATAAGTGTTTGGAGGCAACTGCTATGATCGTTAAGGAAGGTATCCCTGTGATGGGACATATTGGCCTTACCCCCCAAACCGCAGACAAACTCGGTGGATTTAAAGTTCGAGGTAAAGATGCAGAGAGTGCTAAAACTTTAATCAAACAGGCAAAAGAATTAGAGAGGATAGGTTGTTTTTCTATTGTTTTAGAATGCGTTCCTGATAGAATTGCTAAGATTATTACTGAAAGTATAAATATACCTACAATTGGTATCGGAGCAGGTATCTTCTGCGATGGTCAGGTATTAGTTACCCATGACCTTTTAGGATTATTTGAGAGATTCAAACCAAAATTTGTAAAACAGTATATAAATTTATCTGAACTTATCTTAGGTGCTATTCAAAATTACAAAAATGATGTTTTAGAAGGAAAATTTCCTACATCTTTACATAGCTTCACTATCAAAGAAGAGGAACTAAAAAAAATCAAAGAGGAAAATTTATAGAAAAATTTAAAATTTATGGTAAAATTTTTTAAATTTTTAAAATTCCTATGGGCGTTGATTTGATGGAAAAAATATTTTCTCTGTGTAAGCGCAGAGGATTTGTATTTTTATCTTCAGAGATATACGGAGGATTAGCCAATAGCTGGGATTACGGTCCTTACGGTGTGGAGTTAAAGAATAATATCAAACGTGCTTGGTGGAAATCTATTGTCTATGAACGGGATGACATATTTGGTATAGACGCAAGTATCATCATGCATCCTGATGTTTGGAAAGCATCAGGTCATACAGATAACTTTTTTGATTTAAAGAGCGATTGTAAATCCTGTAAAAAGCGTTTTAAAATTGAAGAACTAAATGATAAAAGTAAGTGTCCTGAATGTGGAGGTCCTTTGACTGAGGCGCGTCCTTTTAACCTTATGTTTAAGACTCAATGGGGTGCTTTAGAAGATGAATCTGGAATAGTTTATCTAAGACCTGAGACCGCCCAAGGTATCTTTGTAAATTTTTTAAATATATTAAATACAAAACATCCTAGACTTCCTTTTGGTTTAGCCCAGATCGGTAAAGCTTTTCGCAACGAAATTACTCCGGGAAATTTTATCTTTAGGACAAGGGAGTTTGAGCAGATGGAAGTTGAATATTTTGTAAGACCAGCTGAGGCAGAGAAGTACTTTAATTATTGGGTTGAGAATAGATTCAACTGGTATATCAATTTAGGAATAAAGAAGGAAAATTTAAGGAAGAGGCCACATTCAAAGGAAGAGCTTGCCCACTATGCAGTTTCCTGTACCGATATCGAGTATAAATTTCCTTTTGGTTGGGCGGAATTGGAAGGGA
This sequence comes from Candidatus Omnitrophota bacterium, assembly GCA_023819505.1. GTDB lineage: Bacteria > Omnitrophota > Gorgyraeia > Gygaellales > JAMWCP01 > JAMWCN01. The sequence continues at coordinate 15,873 of JAMWCN010000018.1, forward strand.
TTGCTAATAGAAGCGATTTTGATTTAAAAAGACACGCTCAATTTAGTAGAAAAGAATTAACATTCTTCGACGATACTACCAAAGAAAGGTTCTATCCTTATATTATTGAACCTTCAGGAGGTGTAGATAGATCATTTTTAGCATTTTTAATAGATGCCTATTTTGAGGAAAAAGTTAAAGATGATATAAGGGTGGTTTTGAAATTACATAAGAGTTTAGCACCAGTAAAAATAGCAGTTTTTCCATTATTAAAGAACCGGTCAAATTTAGTAGAGTTAGCAAAAAATATCGCTTCAGATTTAAAAAAGAGTTTTTTTACTCTCTACGATGATACCGCTGCTATCGGAAAGCTTTACCGTCGGCAAGATGAGATAGGTACACCTTACTGCATAACCGTTGATGTTAAATCATTAGAGGATAAAAAGGTAACTGTACGCCATCGTGATACGATGATGCAAGAGCGCATCGGTTTTGATAGTTTAAAAGAATACTTAAGAACTAAATTTGAAGATTAAAGAAAGGAGGTAGATTCTTTATGGCAAAAAAGTATGTTTACTTCTTTGCTCAAGGTCAGGCAGAAGGAAATGAAAAAATGAAAGAACTTTTAGGAGGTAAAGGTGCAAATTTAGCTGAAATGGCAGGACATCCGGATTTAAGACTCCCTGTGCCAGCAGGTTTCACTATCACTACTGAAGTCTGCACCTATTATTATAAACATAACAAAAAATATCC
>JAMWCN010000109.1 GCA_023819505.1 Candidatus Omnitrophota bacterium
TAGTCAATAATGTCACTATTTATGAAGTAGATCTTATACCGCAGAATACACCCTGGTTTTTCCGCTCCGGTATGAACGCTAATATAGATTTTATAGAACAAGAAAAAGGAAATATTCTTTTGCTTCCTAAAGAAGCAGTATATAAAGAAGGCCAGGAAGATTATGTTTTAATAAAGACCGATAGCCATAAAAATCCAATAAAGAAAAGGGTTATTTTAGGGATATCTGACGATAAAAATGTAGAAGTAATATCCGGTCTTACCGAAGATGATACCGTGTTTATTATAGGCACAAAATATAGTTTACCGAAGAGCACTTTCAGAAAAAATCCCTTTATACCAACACGGAGGCGTTAATATAATGATTGAGTTAGTAAATATCCATAAGAGTTATTCCTTAGGTAAAGTTAAAGTGAAGGCCTTGGAAGGAGTGTCTTTAAGAATTAAGCAAGGTGAATTTGTAGCCATAATGGGGCCCTCGGGTTCCGGTAAATCTACTCTTATGTATATAATAGGGATGTTAGATAGACCTGACAGCGGAGAGTATTATTTGGGTAAAAAAAATATATACCAACTTTCTGATGAAGAATTGTCTTTCTTACGTAATCATTTAGCAGGGTTTGTATTTCAGCAATTTCATCTTTTACACAGAATGACTGCTTTAGAAAATACAACTCTGCCTCTGGTATACGCAGGCAGAAGACGTTTAGAAGAAAAAGCCAAAAATATACTTAAGGATGTAGGACTTCTGGATAGGATTAACCATCGGCCGAATGAACTTTCTGGAGGTCAACAACAGCGTGTGGCTATTGTGCGGGCATTAGTAAATGAACCTTTAGTTATTCTTGCCGATGAACCTACCGGTAATCTTGATTCCAAAAGTCAGGGAGAGATTCTTAATATTTTAAAAGAGTTAAATAAAAAAGGCAAGACCATAATCATCGTTACGCATGAGAAGGAGGTCGCCTCTTGGGCTAAAAGAATTATACATATGCGTGATGGAAGGGTTGTTTCCGATGAAAATTTAGATAGAGAAACCCATAGTTTAGTTGATAATGAAGTTGACAGCTTGATAGATACAGTTTTTTCAAAATCTAAGAAAAAGATAGAAGGTATTAAACTTATTGATTACCTTCATCAGGCATACGATGCGATGTTTGGCCATAAGATGCGTTCATTTTTATCGATATTAGGTATATTAATCGGCGTAGCCGCGGTTATTGCTATGTTAGCATTGGGAGAGGGCGCAAAAGAATCGATCAAAGAAGAACTCGCCTCTTTAGGTTCTAATCTTTTAACTATAAGGAGTGGCGCATCCAGATTTGGGGCAGTGGCTTTAGAGGCAGGAACGGTAGCGCGTCTTACCCTGGAAGATTTTTCGCTTATTAAAAAATTGCCAGAGCTAAAAAGGGCGAGCCCCTCAGTAAGAGGTAGGGTACAGATAGTTTATGGCAACAAAAACTGGAATACACAATTGGAAGGAGTGGATCCGGATTATGCTCTCATTCGTGCATCTGAACCATTAGTAGGAAGATTTTTTACCGAAGAGGAAGTAAAATCAAAAGACAAGGTTGTTTTATTAGGTACAACGGTAGCAGAAGAGTTATTTTCGGATAAGAATCCAATAGGTGAAACCATAAAGATAAATCTTATTAACTTTAAGGTTATTGGCGTATTACCTCCCAAAGGCTCAAGAGGCCCTTTTAATCAGGATGATACTGTACTTGTTCCATTTACCACCGCAATGTATAGAGTTTTAGGTAGAGAATACATTGATTCTATTTATGCCGAAGTAAAAAGCGAAGAATTGTTGGAAGCCGTACAGGAATCTATAAAACAACTTCTGATGAAAGAGCACCGTCTTAACAAAAATAATGAAGATATCTTTGAGATTCATAATATGTCGGAGATAAAAAAGACCTTAGAATCTACTACTAGGACGATGTCTATGCTATTGGGTTCAATCGCTGCTATTTCTCTCTTAGTAGGAGGTATCGGGATTATGAATATTATGTTAGTTTCGGTTACTGAGCGAACCCGTGAGATTGGATTACGTAAAGCTATTGGTGCAACGAATAAAGATGTGATGATGCAGTTTTTGATAGAGGCAATTATTATGTCAGCTATCGGAGGAATCTTGGGAATTATTTTGGGAGTAATTATTGCCTATTTAATTACTGTCTTTGCAGGTTGGACAGTTAAGATTTCTATATTTTCTGTAGTTTTAGCAACAGGATTTTCTTTAATGGTAGGAGTTATTTTTGGTTTATGGCCGGCAAAGACTGCTTCAAAGCTTAATCCTGTTGAAGCTTTAAGATATGAATAAAACAAGCTCTGATTCTTAATAAAAGAGAGGCGGATGAAAAAGATGGAAAAAATGGCTCTGATTGCTTATAATGAAGCAATTGATGAGGAGGTAAAAGAAATTTTAGAAAAATGCGGTTTAAAAAATTTTACCAAGATTATGCAGGTTTTTGGTCGGGGGCAAACCTCAGGTCTACATTTGGGCAATGACATCTGGCCAGGAAGAAATAACATTTTGTTGATTGCCTGCGAAGAGAAACAAAAGACCCAACTTCTGTCTTATATAAGAGAATTACGCAGGCGTTTAGGTAAAGAAGGAATAAAGGCATTTGTCTGGAATTTAGAGGAGATAACCTAAGATGAAAAAACTCTTACTGATTTTATTTTTTCTTTTTATCAGTCGAGGAAGTTATGCTAAAGATTCAAATAATCCTTTTGGGGCATTGGAATTTTTGCACTGGAATCATTCCTGGAACAATTATAAGTATGCTAAGGATGATGTGCCTGCCTTCCAAGATAAAAAGTCTACCTTCTGGCTGAATAGGTAATTCCTCCAAAAACCTAGTATAGAATTTTAGATAAAGACACTTTTTAGCACAACAAAGAGGTACCTTCCTAGTCAAAATGAAAAATATCTTGTGGAGTGAAGGATAC
>JAMWCN010000019.1 GCA_023819505.1 Candidatus Omnitrophota bacterium
TTCTCTTCTAAAAAAAGTTTTAAATAAATTTAGTTCTTCCTCAAAAAGATTTACAGATTTAGAAGATATTATTAATGAAGAACTTACGATAAAAAATTTAAATATTTCTTATTTCGAAGAAGCAAAAGATATTATTGAGACACTAATTAAAGAGGGAGTTGTTGGTAAACCGAGTGATGAGAAATTTAGGGAGAAATTTTATGCATTGATAGATCTTATTACAATCTATTTTAAACATAAATATCCATCTATTTTTAAGTTTACTTCTCAAATTATTAGAGTTGCTTATCGGAAAGGGTTAGAATTTAATATCTCTTTTGGAGATAGGGATTATAGAATTAAAGATATCGCTATACTCACTAAAGGAGATACTGACCGTTACGGTTGGGAATTTATGAAAAGTGGTCAGATTAAAAGAGGTCATTTTGTAGGTAAATCTAGAATCCAGGTGATAAAAGAAATTTTTAAAGCTAAAGACGAAGAAGAGATAAAAAATATTATTGTAGAAGCAATAGAAAAATCGAAGCTTAGTTTTTCGGTTAATCGTAGAAGACTCCATTTTTATATTTGGGAATCTTTTCAAAAGGATAAATTTTTTATAGTAAATGTAACCTTTAATGGTAGGGTGGGAAGGATTTGGGAAGTAAGAAGAGGTAAACTTCTTTACTTTGTTCTATCTCAGATTTTTGATATAAGGATATCAAATTTTGAACATATGCCTATAAGAATTGATAGTTGTATCTATAGTATTATTTGCTACTTTAATAATCGTAAGATAGATAAAAATTATTTACGGATATATATAGATTCTCTTAATTATAGAATTTTAGTAATCAATTGCAAAGATGATGAGTTTATTGAGATACTATTTAATGAGAGAGGAGAAATTCATATTAATAAATTAGAAAAGTTAACTCCTAAAGAAAAGGAAGATATCAATAATATCTATATCGATATTACAGATATCATTTTTAATTTACTTCCTTTATTAGATAAAAGAAAAATTAAAGCAAGGGATTTATATTTTGGATTGGATTTCAGTTTAGGAAAGTTTCTAAATATAGCACCAAAGGTAATTCTAAATTATTTTTTAACTGAAGTTTGGGTAAAGGCTCCGCCTTTTGTTTTAGAGTCTCAGGACCAGTTAAACGAAGAAATCATAAAAGAGATTGAAGAAGGAAGGAAATTAATATTAAGATGCAATTATGAAGATGCTAAAAGAATATACTATTCTTTATTAAGGAAGTTAAGAAATCCGGAGAAAATTATTAAAAATATCTATTACTATTTATCAGCCGATCATCACTTTAAAAATATCCATCCACAAATAAAGATAAAAATATTAGGGTATCCTAAGAAGATTAGATTCTCTAAAATATCCTATTGGAAAAGGATTGTTTTAAGAGATAATTTCTTATTTATAGAACAACCTACTATCTATGATGCAGAGGAATTAGTTAAGATAAATAATAAACAGTGGGAGAGAAATTGTCAGTCAGATTTATCTACTATGAAGGATAGACTCAAAAACAATCCCTTTGGGCATTTAATCATAAGAGATAAAGAAGGAAATATTCTTTCTTCTGTATTTACTGTTCAGAATAATATCAAGGATTTAAATAAAGTATCTGATGAGAGACTCTATTGGGATAACCTTACCGATAAAGGTAAACTATCCAATAATACCCATAACTATAAAGGGATACGTGCTTTTGCCTTTGAGATTAACACCGATCCTGAAATCGCAGGAAAAGGAGTTGGGAGTTATCTCATTAAGGCATTAAAAGAATATCTACCTAAGTTAAAAGTAAAATACTTAAATACTGCAACTACTATAAATGGATATACTAAATGGATACTTAATTATATTCACAGCTTAGGGTATCAGATTAATTTGGAAATGTATGAAGAGTATGCTCAACAGATTAATTATAGAGAAAATATTGTTGAATTTTTAAGTAAGGTTATTTTTAAGGATCCAAAAGAAAGAGAGGAATTTTTAGAAAAGGTAAGTATTAAAAATTATCTTAAGACAAAAACAGTAAAAGATGGAAAAATGATTTATATCGATGGAGCGGTTAATTTCCATATGAAAAACGGGGCTAATTTAGTTAAAGTTATTCCCAAAGGAAGAAAATATGCGGTATTGGCAGGAGGTTATTTACTTATCTTTGAATATAAGTTTAAACAGCAATTAACTTATAGGAAGAGTTCATCGCCACTTTCTTATAAAAAGGAAGGAAAGAGTTATACATTTTATGACCTAACAGAATTTATTCTATCATTTTCTAAAGATGAATCAAAATTTAAAAAAATTATATCTCTATTACATTATTTAAGTTTTGGCTTTGAACCTTTACTTGATAGAGAGACCATAGATAAATTTAAAGAGGAAAGAAAGAATATAGATAATCTCCTAAGAGCTTTTGTTCAAAAATTTGACACAGAGAAGAAATTAAAAAATTTAATTTATCATCCTTTGATAAGAATTTCAGATTATTTTTATCTAATTAAGATGATAAAAAGAATAAAAAAATATTATATAAGTAAAAGATATATATCTAATCTCTTAAATTTTCTCATCCTTTATCTTAATGATCTAAATACTCAAAATCAGAAGAAAGACTTCAGCATCGATGAAGTAAACCAAATTATAATAGCAAAAGTTGGGGAGGAATTATTGAGTTCTGTAATATGTGGTTTTAAGGATTTATTATCTTTTTTAAAAAGAGATAGAATTTTAAATAATAGAAATATATCTGAATTTATTAATATACATAGCCGTATCAATAATTTTTTTAAAAGATATAATTATTATGTTGGATTTACTTTAACTGAAGGAAAAGTTAATATTTTAGCGGGTGAGATAAATTTTCAGTTATGTTTAAGATATAGAGATAAAAAAATAGATATATATCAGATAAAACCGCTCCTCAAGCCAATAAAAGATGCAGCGATCATTGGGAATCTCTTAGATATAGAGTCTTTGAAATATGAATTTATCTTATTTCAGGATGTGGAGGAGCGGGAGAGTTTTGAGATACAGAAGAATTTTAAAATCTATTCTGATGAACCGTTGATTAAAAGACAGCTTCAGGAAGAAATCGATATAGAGAGAATTAAAGAAGCATGGCGATACGATGAGGTCATTTATCTTATTCATAAGAGTCTTATAGATAATCATATAGCTGCAAGCTTTGCTCAATTAGCTTTCAGCAAACTTCCTTACTGGAGAATATTTGAGCATTTATATGTAATGAAGATGGTGTACGATAATCCTATTTTGGATAAATTTCAAGACCCATTATTTTTAGTTTCTATCCATATCATTTCAAGATTACTTATATATTTAGTTAAAAAAGAGAAAATAAAAGATGAAAATTTAGTTAAACAGATTCTTTCTTGCTATCGGATGATAGATGGCAACTTGGCCTTTAACCCTTTAGGATTAAAACCTAATATGTTTATAAGTATCTCTAATTATCTTGCTCAACTTTCTAAAGAAGAAATTCATAAGATTATAAGTGAGAATCATAGATTTTATTTTGGTTTTTCTTTAGATTTTGAGGTCGGAGAAGATTTGTTGTTGTTTCCTTTAGAGAAACAGATTCATTTTCAAAGACCTTTGATTTTAAAAATAAATTTAGGTATTAAAAAATATACAGATAGTTTAAATGAATCTTTGGATCTATTTAAAGAAGCATTAAAAGCAGTTAAAAATAAAGAACTTAGCCGGGCTGTAACTTTGTTAAGAAAAAGTATCGAGAAAGATCCGCGTAGAAAAGATAAGATTTTAGAAGGGATTTTAAAAGTTATCTTTAACAATAAAGATAAGATCCTATTCGAAGTGACTGCTAAAGTATTAAATGAAACTTTAAATATACCTACTAAATTTATTAAAGGATTATTTAATAGGGAGAACGAAAATAAACCTTTTATCTGGCCTGATAATTTTGACTGGATAGAAGCTTTTTGGGAGGATAGATTTGAAAGATTATTTAAAGAATTAAATTTTAGAGAAGAGGAGATTAAAGAAATTATCTCTATACATTCTCATATAGCTAAGGGTTTATACCTATCAGATTTAAGTTTATTTGCTATAAGAAAAATAAATACTTTTAAAGGAAAAGCCATTGAGATGATTATTATTACTGATAATAAGGAGTTAAGTCGTATACTTAAAGATTTATTTAAAGATAGATATCCTTTGGCTACTATTTTACAACGGATTAATAGAGATAATGGATTGAATTGGTTTATTATAAAAATTTATCCAGATAGAAGTATAGTTAAGTTGATAAATAAAATATGTAAAATAAAAGAAAAGATACCTTTATTTATTCCTTTTGCAATGATTACCTATGGGGAGGAATTTAAATATTTTAAAATAGAAAAAAATACGGAATCAGAGATGTTTAAGCAGAAGGAGATTTTTGAGGAAACACTTTATTCTTTATTTAAGTTTAATTACCATAACGAATTAAGGATAATTTTTATGCTTATGGCAGAACAGTTAATCAACAATGCTATTTTAAATACGGAAGACTGCATACATATATTCTATAAAATTAATCGCACTGTATTCCAGATGAAGATTAATTATAAATCTAAAGAACTTTTTGATTCAAAAGATTTAAGAGATGTTATCTCTTCTGTTAAATATTTTATAAATCTTTGTCAAGGAAAATTTAAAATAATACTAAAAGATGAGGTAGATATCTCTTTAGAGGTTCCCATTGATAAAAGGACCCTTATAAATCTATATTTAGAAAAAATATATGTGGGTCTGGTTGAACTTAATAGGAGTTTCAATAATCTACCTAGAAATAGAAGATACAGTTGTGTAACTAAAATACTTTTTATTCAAACAATCCCAGATTTGATCAATTTTATAAAATCTATAAAAAGCTCTAAAATAGGTTATTTGAATTGGATGGATATAAATTTAATATTAAATTATATGTCATCTTACAGAAGATACTTTAATCAATTAGAGATTTCTGAGAAATTCAAAGAACTTATTATATCTTTAGAAGAATTTAAAAAGATACTTAAGCCAAAAAATATTTCTAACCTTAAACTATCTAAAGAATTAAAAGGGATATTAAACAGAGATAAGAAAGGACCTCTAATTTCCAGTTCCCCTTTAGAGAGAAATAGGCTTCCTAAAGATATATTTAAAGATCCTGATTTAATTGTCGAAGAAATCATTTTTGAGCCTATGGATAAGGAACTTCCTCAAATTAATTTGATAGATGATGCCTACTCTATGCTTCTAAGAGAGCTAAAAGAGAAAGAATTTAAAAAAGGTGGCAGACTACTCGATTTAGGTCATGGAGGAGGAATCTATACTCGAACCTTTGCTGAAAAACTGAATTTAGAGCCTTGGGGTATAGATAGAAGAGATCCGGCTCTACTCTACTTTCTTCACAAAACCTCAGGATCAAAAAAGATACCAGAACCATTAATAGCTGAATCAACCGAGAGAATAGAAAAAAAGCTATCCTCTTCTAAGAGGTATTTAGGGATTAAGACAAGGGGAATAATCAATAAACTACACGGAGATATTTTTACGATACTGCCTTATTTAAAGGATAAATCATTTGATCTAGTTTCTGCAGTAAGGACTTTGGGAATTTTAAAGACTTCCAATGAAGCCTGTGGTTTTGCCTCTATGGATTGGATAATGAAACAGATCTATAGAATATTAAAACCTAAGGGTTATCTGGTTAGCTGGGACTATCTTGGGGATTTAAAAGATTCAAAGATATTCTCTATAGCTCAAATTGCTGAAAAAGTAGGTCTAAAAGTGATTAAAGAAAAGATAGTTGAGTCTATAGATATAGAAAATTCATATGCGATGTTGGTAGCTATAAAGGATAAATTGAATAAAACTTCATCTTCACCTATAAGAGACTTTACTTTATTTGAAAAATTAACTCAGATAGCTAAAGATAGAGCTCATTTCTGGCCACCAGTTAGGGTAGCAGCAGGGCTTATAGATAAGGAAGGTAGATTGATAGCTACAGAAACAAATGATATCGGTGTGGATATGCATGCAGAAGTTAAATTGATTTTTTCAGTAATGAAGGAAAAGATTCAGAAGATAGAAGATGGGTTTAAAAGGAAGGATTTAGAAAATAAGTTAGACAATTTAATTTTTAATGCTAATATTAGAAAACTAAAAGGAGTAGATATTTTAATATTGAAACAGATTTCTTACCAGTTAGATGAACCTTTTAAGGATGGAATTATCTATACAATAATGCTACCCTGTGCTAACTGTGTTGAGAAACTCGCTTATTTAGGAGTAAAGAAGATAATTTTTAAAAATAATCATCCCTGCCAAGAATTTATCAGAAACACAAAAGGAAAAATTAAGTATTTGAAAAAAGAAGGAATATATTTAGATTTAGTTGGACCTTTCCAGAAATACGCAGATGAACTGTTAGCTAACTTTTATAAGGTTAGTTTTAGAGTTTATTTTGAAAGAGTTAAAAAAATAATTAAAGATATATATATTGCTCAATATAAAAGTGATAATTTTTCATACGATAGTTTTATGGATTCTTTGGATAGGTTTGTGGAAGGAGAAGAGATAGAAATTTTTAAAAACTTAATTAATGAATATAGCTGGATTAATCTCTTAAAATTCTTTAGGAAAGAAAAAGTACTCTCTTTTGCTTCTCTATTAAGGGCTAATCTATATTTATTTTCTAAAGATCAAAAGCTAAAATTATTAAATTCTCAGTTATTAACGGAAGATGAGAAAACTATATTAAATCTTTTTATCCAAGGTTATGGTGATGAGAGGATTGCCAAATTAATAAGTAAGATATTAGAAAAAATTATAAATGATTATAAATTAAAAGGAGAACTAAATAGTCAGATTAAGAAAACAAAAGAGCTTATAGAAAAAATTAATTTAAGGATTTCTCCGATCGAACTTGAAGAGGCATTGCGTTTATTATCAAGCGAAGAAAGAAAAAAGATCCTTAAGTTATCAAGATATTATCCAAAAAAGAAAAATACAGAATCTGCTTTAAATCTATATTTAGATAATTATCTTAAAAAATCAGATGTAAGAAAGAAAATTAAGGTAGGAAGAGATTTTTTAGAAAGGAAATTAAAACAGTTAAGCCAAGATTTTAATAACATCCCTCATATAAAAGAGAGGCTTAAAGGTATACTTTTAGAAAGACCTCTTTTAAGTTTAAAAGAGCTGATTTGGACTTTAGCTAATATAGAGGAAGAAGATTTTAAAGATATAGTGGATTTACTTCCTTCTACGGCGGTTAAAGAAAGATATAAAGAAATTTTAAGATTAAGGTTCCAAGAAAGACTTAATTATCGAGAGATCGAGAATAAATTGAATCTTAAACTTTATAGCGCTTCTAATATAGTATTTAAATCTATCAATAGATTATATATGAGACCTTTAGCGGTAAAGAAAATTTTTGAATATTTTAATGTTCTTAAAGCTATCCCTAAAGTTAAAACTAAAGAACTATTTGAAGTGCTCTGGCAAATCTCCGATAAAGAAAGGGATTATTTTATAGAAAGGATCCGTGGTTTTCCTATAAGGTTAACTGATAAAGAGATTTTATTATTTAGGAGTGTTTTTTCTAATTATTTAAAAGAGTACGGAAGTTTAAAGCGAACTAAAGAAAAGTTTAACTTACCTTATATAAAGATAGAGAAGATAATTCGTTACTGTATTAATTCTTTAAAGATGCAACCTTTGGTTGCCAAAAAGATAAGACAGTACTTAGATAGTTGGCAGGAAATCCCTTACCTTAACTTAGCAGATACATACAATGTCATTTATTTATTGAAAGAATACGAAAAGGAACAATTGCTTTCCATATTAAAGAAATATCCTCAATCTGAAAGATTATCAACCTGTTTTAGTTTATATTTTAAAGATAGGAATATAAGCTATTCTGAAGTAGCTAAAAAAGTTAATTTATCTTCTCGTCAAGTAAAAGATTCTATAAATTTGGCAGTAAAGTATCTTAACAGAGAATTCAGTAGTAGAAAATTTTTATACGAAAAAGATTTTGAATTTAAATTAAAAGATCTATGCCAAAGCTTAATTAATAGTATAATTAGAGCTGACACGGAAAAGAAAGAAAAGCTCCATATTGAAATTTTACAGTTGATTAAATCTAACTTAAGTCAGAAAGCAGCAGAAGTAATAGGAGATTACCTCGATAGAGAAAAAAATAATATGGCATATTTAGAGATAAATCTTGAATTTATAAAGTTAATAGAAGATATAGGAAATATTGAAGCAATAAAGTATCTTCAAAAATTTTTATATCATAACAATAAATTATTGAGAGATAGAGTCTATGAGGTTATATTAAAATTACAGAAAAGGAGGTGAAGAGATGGAAAAAGTAAACAATAACTATAAAGATCGTCGGATATTCCAAAGGTTCTCCGTAAAGTTGCCGGTGAGATTTATCGATCTTTACCGCAATGAAGAAGGGGAAGGTTTCAGCCAAGATATATCAGCAAAAGGTGTAGGGTTGGTTACTGAAAAGAAATTATCTACCTATACACCTTTAGAGTTATGGCTAAATATCCCTGATGGTAAAGAACCACTCTATGTACGTGGGGAAGTAGTTTGGGTAAATGCTTTAGATTCTTTTAATTACCGAGTAGGGATAAATCTTGAACGGGCAGACCTTATGGGTATCTCACGCATCTTACGCTTGAAATAGTATTAAAAATACTTGACCTCAAAAAAAATATATGTTAAATTTTTTATCAATTTATTTAGGAGAAAGAGAGGAGGTAGATTAAAATATGCTTTCAAAATATGGCTATTTTTCTTCTGATGGGAAAGAGTTTATAATAACTACTCCAATTTTGCCTCGTCCTTGGATAAACTACCTAACTAATGAACGTTACTGTGCAATAATTTCTCAATGTGCAGGGGGTTACAGTTTCTATAAAGATTGTCGTACAGATAGAATCCTGCGTTGGCTCCCTGAAGGATGGCATTTTGATCGACCGGGAAGATACATATATATAAGAGAGATCCCAAATCCCAAATCAAAAATTAAAAATTCAAAAGTATGGTCAGTAACTTATCAGCCATTAAGAATAGAACCTGATTATTTTCAAGCACGCCATAGTTTAGGCTATACTATTATAGAATCTGAATATTTTGGAATTTATACTCAGATAACTTATTTTGTTCCAGAGGATGACGACTGCGAAGTATGGATTATCTCTGTTACAAATAAAACTAAGATTAACCGTAGATTGGAATTGTATCCATATGTAGAATGGCTTATTGGCGATTACCATATGGAATTAAGATACCGTAATATTATGAATCTTTATAATCGAGTCTGGTTTGATGAGAAAACAAAGGCTATTTTTGCTAAAAAAACTGCTTTCTGGCAGGATTTAAATATACAACCTTTTAAATATATCTGTTTCTTCGCTTCAAGTCTTCCGGTCAAAAAATATGCAACAAGAAAAAATGTCTTTTTAGGAAGATATAATACCGAAGAAAAACCGGAGAGCATCCTTAAAGGTAATATGAAGAATACCCCTTTCTGTTCCGGTGAAGATGGAATTGCTTGCTTCCAGCATATAATTGAACTTAAGCCAAAAGAAACCAAAGAATTCACTATCTGTTTAGGCCAACTTGAAGGTGAAGATTTGGTAAAGAATACTATTTTTAAATATAGGGATGTAGAAAATGCTAAAAAAGAATTAGAAAATACAAAAAAAGTCTGGGAGAAAAGAATCTTAGATAATATCTGGATAGAAACTCCAGATAGAGATTTTAATCTTTTGGTAAATATCTGGCTTAAATATCAGCTCTATATATGTAATTTCTGGTCAAGGTCTCCTTCTTATTACCATGAAGGCTCAGGGGGTAGAGGTTATCGGGATTCCTGTCAGGATTCTGAAAGTATTGTTAGTATAAATCCTTCTCTTACCCGTAAAAGAATTTTGAAACTTGCTTCTTTGATCAGACAGGATGGAACTTCAGCACCTGGATGGGCAGATACTTCGGGTCCTGCTCACCATCGTCCTAACAAAGACCATCAGATCTGGCTTACATCTACAGTTTATGCTTATATAAAAGAAACCGGGGATAAAGAAATCCTTAATGAAATTGTTCCTTATTTAAAGGATAGATGGATTGGTGGTTGGCATATCGATCCTAACTTTCATGGTCCAGCTACAACTGATGGGGAAGGAACCGTTTTTGAACATTTAGAGAAGAATCTCAATTTTACTTTTAATGATGTAGGAAAACGTGGACTTCCTTTAATCGGTCATGCAGATTGGAACGACGCTATCGATGCTGCGGGGATAAAGCTAAAAGGAGAAAGTGTCTGGCTTGCAGAAGCTCTGGTGCGTTCTTTAAAGCAGTTAGCAGAATTGGCAGAGTTAGTTGGTAAGAAAGATAAAGCAGAGGATCTTCTTAATAAAGCTCAGATTATGAGTGAGAGGATAAACAAATACTGTTGGGATGGAGATTGGTATGTGAGAGGTTTTACCGATTACGATGAAGTCTATGGAAGTAAGACTAACGAGGAAGGAAAAATCTTTATCAATTCTCAAGCTTGGGCAATTTTAGCAGGTATTCCTAATCAAGAGCAGATAGAGAGAATAGTTACCTCTGTTAAAAAATATTTAGATGGCCCACATGGATTAGCTTTATTTTATCCTGCCTACTCTAAATTTAATCCTCACCTAGGTAGGATAAGTATGTTTTCTGAAGGGACAAAAGAAAATGCTGCTATATTTTGCCATGCTTCTACTTTTATGATTACTGCTTTACTGCAGATAGGAGAAGGCGATTTTGCTTTCGATGCTATGAAAAAGATTATGCCTAATAAACAGAAAGATTACGATCTCTATAAAACTGAACCTTATGTTTATGCAGAATATCTAGTAGGTCCACAGCATCCTTATCTTTACGGTGAAGGAGCATTTACCTGGATTACCGGAACTGCAGGTTGGACATTTATGACAGCTACAGAATGGCTTTTAGGGGCAAGACGTGATTTTGAAGGATTAAGGATAGATCCCTGTCTTCCTTCTTCTTGGAAAAAAGCATTTATCAGAAGAACTTTTAGAGGGGCAACCTATGAGATAGAGATAGAGAATCCTAAAGGAGTAAATAAAGGAATAAAAAGAATTTATTTAGATGGTAAAGAGATAGATACGAACTTGATTTCTCCCCATTCCGATGGTAAAATACATAAAATTAAGGTGATAATGGGATAAGAAAAAAAGCAGATGTTAAATATCAAATATCAGAAATACATTCTATCTTTTATTTTTTGCTTCTTGTTTTTTGGTTGTTCTTCTAAAAAAGAATTTGCTAAACCTACCATAACTGTTTGGCACTGGATGACAGATAGAAAAGATGCATTTCAAGAACTTTCCCGACGCTATGAAGAGAAGACAGGTGTAAAGGTAAATTTTGAATTATATGCTCCTTCTGATGCCTATACCCAAAAGGTGCGTGCAGCAGCGCAAGGAAATACTTTACCAGATATTTTCGGTATTTTAGGAGAGATGCGTGATTTTGCCTCTTTTATTAAGGCAGGATACGTTGAAGATTTAACTCCTTATATGGAAGAGAATCAGGCAGAGTGGAAGGAGCGTTTCTTTAAAAAAGCATTGGAAGTAAATGAATTCGGTCCAGATAACGCTTATGGAGTAAAGCCAGGTATCTATGGAGTTCCTATAGATATAATGACTATTCAGATGCTTTATAATAAAAGATTATTTAAAGAATTAGGACTTAATCCCGAGAACCCACCACAAGATTTCTCTGAATTTCTAAATATAGGTAAAAGGATCAGAGAGAAAGGTCTACAAGGTTTAGTATCGGGTTGGGCAGAACTTTGGATGATCGATTGTTTAGCAAATAATTTTGCTTTTAATATTATGGGAAAAGATAAAGTAATTAAGACTATAAAAGGAGAAATTCCCTATACTGATCCAGATTGGATTAAAGTTTTAACTTTATTTAAAGAGATAAAAGAAGCAGGTCTACTTTACGATGGAATCGTTACTATGGTTAATAAAACCGCGGAACAAATCTTTGCTAATGAAAGAGCGGTCTTTGCTTTTAATGGATCCTGGTGTGTAAATGTATATAGAGGAATGAATCCTAATTTAGATTATGCAGTGATGCTTCCTCCTAAAGTATCGGAGAAATTTCCACGTTCCATATGGGGAGGTGCAGGCTCTTCCTTTATGGTTAATGCTAATTCTAAATTAAAAAAGGAGGTAATTAGATTTTTAAAATGGCTTACAGATAAAGAACAGCAGATATTTTTGTCTGAGGCAACCTTTAATTTACCTGCTAATAAAGAGAGTTTAACGCAAATACATCCCCGTTTAGCAGAATTTGCAGATGATATAGAAATTACTACTCATCCCCGAATATGGGGAGTATCGGAGTTCCCTCGAGTAATTGAAGCTTTCGATAAGGGGATCCAAGCAATCATTATTGGAGAAAAAACACCTGAAGAAGTCGCCAGGGAAATTCAAGAGATAAAAGAGAAAGAATTAGCTAAGAAGAGATCTCAAAAGGAATAATTTATCTTTAAGGATGCGGGCTAAATCTACATTAGAAAATTATCTCTTTATTTTACCTGCTTTAATTATCTTTTCTATATTTTATATCTACCCATTCTATAAAGTTTTCCAGTTAGGTCTCTATGATTGGGATGGTATCTCGCCTACCAAAGTCTTTGTGGGATTAGGGAATTTTAAAGAGATTATTTTTGAAGATAAGATATGGTGGAAATCTATGCTTAATGCTAGTTATATTACATTAGTTGCGCTTACTTTTCAAAATGCCCTTGCTTTTTGTCTTGCTTTAGCTTGTGACCGCCAGATAAGGATGAGAAATTTTTATCGTACAATATTTTTTATCCCACCTGTACTTTCGGAAGTAGTGGTAGGATTGGTTTGGCAGTGGATTTTAGATGGTAATTATGGAATATTAAATAATTTTTTTGTAAAGATAGGTCTTCCTCATTTGGCTAGGAATTGGCTTTCCGATCCTAAAACAGCCCTTAACTGTGTAGCGTTTGTACATTCCTGGAAGGGATTTGGTTGGGGATTTTTGATTTTTTTAGCAGGTCTGCAGACTATTCCTCGCGAACTATACGAAGCAGCTAAAGTTGATGGAGCAGGAGCCTGGCAGGTATTTAAACGCATAACTTTTCCTCTGATGATCCCGGTGATGGTTTTAGTAGCAATCTTAACAGTTTTGGGAACGATGCAGGCATTTGTTCTGATTATTGCGATGACCGGAGGAGGGCCTGCTTACCATACAGAGGTTCCTGTTTTGAGGATACTGGCTTCTATGCGCGGTTCTTCTCGTTTTGGCTATGCCTGTGCGCAGGGGATAAGTTTTGGAGTGATATTGGTGATTGTTTCTTTTATTCAATATCGTCTATCTCGCAAGGCAAGGGAAATTTACTAAAAAATGAAGCATCCTCTATACTATAAAACTAAAAAAATAACATTAAGTATTTTAACCCATCTTTTTCTTCTTATAGTAGTAGCAAGTTGTTTATTTCCTCTATTGTGGATGATCGGCTCTAGCCTTAAAACTCAACAGACTATATTTTCTGATATGTCTTTAATTCCTAAAGAGATGCATTGGGAAAATTACTATCATGCCTGGAAACAGGGAGGTTTTAGTAGATATTTTTTAAATAGTATTTTTTATACCGTTTCTGTAGTAACAGGTATAGTTTTGGTCTCCTCTCTAGCTGCCTATGCTTTTTCTCGGTTTAATTTTGTTGGCCGAAATTTGATCTTCTATACTTTTATGGCAGCAATGATGATTCCTATCCCTGGCAGTTTTGTCCCTTTGTATGTTTTATTAAATAAGCTACATTTACGCAATACTCAGTTAGGTTATATCCTCTGTATGATCAATGTTGGTCTTTCTACAAGTATATTTTTGCTTAAGACTTTCTTTGACAAGATGCCTAAAGAGTTAGAAGATGCAGCTCGCATTGACGGTTGTTCTAAATTGGGTATCTGGTGGCACGTAGCTTTACCTTTAGCAAAGCCAGTTTTGGCGGTAGTGGTGGTTTTCAATGCTTTAAATGTTTGGAATGAGTATGTGTTAGCTTTAATTATATTTGATAATCGCAACCTTATGCCTTTACAGGTAGCCTTAACCACTTTCCAGGGAGAATTTATTACCCAGTATCCTTTACTTATGGCAGGTTTAACTATTACCGCTCTACCTATAATTTTAGTATATTTTCTAATGCAGAAATATATCGTTAAAGGCGTAACTCAGGGAGCAGTGGTAGGATGATGTTAAAACCAAAAGTTAAAATTCAAAGATTAAAAATTAAAATTTTAATATCAAAACAAAATTTTTATTCTTTATGTCTTATTTTTTGTGTCTTTTCATTTATTATTTATCCGGCAAAATCTTTAGCTCAAGATAAGCCTTCATCGAAGGAACTAGTAATCAAGGCATGGGAGGCACATGGTAAAAATGATATCGAAAATACATTTTATTATACACAGAGATGTATAGAACTTTATAAGGAAGAAGCGGATAGGCAACAGGCACAATTAAAAGAAGTCCCTAAAGGAAAAGATATTGAAAAATACAATACACTAAATGATGTCGCTACCTGTTATTTTATCCAAGCAGAATCCTATATGCGTCAAGAGGAATTAGAGAAAGCAAAGGAAATTTTTAATCTAATCATTCAAAAGTATCCCTCTGCTCAAGCCTGGGATCCTCGTGGTTGGTTTTGGGTGATTTCGGAGGCAGCTAAACAGAGTATTAAAAAAATAGAGACAGGTTCAATTGAGATAGAGAAAGAGAAAATTAAAGTAAGTCGAATTCCTACAGAGATAACTCTTTTTGATCCTGGTAAAGAAGAGATAGTAGATTATGAAAAATATGGAGAATTTCAAAATGTTGGTACCAAAGATTACAGGTACATAATTAAAGATCAAATAGGATTATCTATGGCAGTAGGTGAAGGTATATTCCCCAATACCACTTCCTTAAGAAAGAACCCTAATTTTTTAAAAGTATTGAAAGAGAAAAGATTGGAAGGCAACCATTGGGATTTTTTGCAGAGTCCAGATTTGGAAGCAGGTTTTTTTAAATGGGCAACTTGTCCAGAACCTCAAGGAGTAAAGTTATTTTATATAGGACTTTTATTAGAAAAATCTGGTCTTATCATCCATGCCCTTAAAGCTTACTATGCGATTGTAGTTCATTTTCCGGGTAGTTATGGATGGACCTATTGGCATACACCCTGGTATATTGGACCAGCAGCAATTGCTAAAATAAATTTTCTTTTAAAACGCAATCCTCAGATAGGGTATAGATTGGTAGGTGCAAATATTCGAATTATAAATGGATTTGATAATGATGTCTCTAATGATATAGTGATAACTGATCCTGGCAGATGGGTGGAAAGAAAAGAAATAATACAGAAGGAGAAAAAAGATTTAGGGATAAGAAAAAAAATTGGTGGTGATTATATTTATTTAATCCAATACGAAGATTCCAGTTGGCAGTTATTTGTAGAAGATAAGCCCTATTTAATTAAAGGTATAACCTATGCACCAACAAAGGTAGGGCAGTCTCCTGATGAAGGAACTTTAGGGAACTGGATGGAAGAGGATTTTAACAATAACGGCAAAATAGATGGTCCTTACGATGCCTTTGTAGATAAAAATAGGAATAACCTTCAGGATGATGATGAACCAGCCATAGGAGATTTTAAATTGATGCAGGAGATGGGAGTAAATACTATAAGGCTATACCATCATCCCCATAGGATAAATAAAGAAATTTTAAGGGATCTTTATTATAATTACGGAATAAGGGTGATTATGGGAGATTTTTTAGGAAAGTACGCTTTGGGTTCAGGAGCAAGTTGGTATGAAGGAACAGATTACTCTAATCCAGAACATCAAAAAAATATGTTAGAGTCAGTAAGAAGAATGGTTGAAGAATTTAAAGATGAACCTTATATTTTATTTTGGCTTTTAGGAAACGAGAATGTCTACGGCGTAGCTTGTAATGCAAATAAAGATCCTGAAAGTTTTTTTAAATTTGCTAATGAAGTAGCTAAATTTATTAAAGGGATAGATAATAACCATCCAGTAGCGATATGTAGTGGAGATGTTTTGTTCTTAGATAAATTTGCTAAATATTGTCCTGATATTGATATTTTTGGAACAAACGCTTATAGGGGTGATTATGGATTTGGAAATCTTTGGCAAGTAGTAAAAGAAGAATCAGATAAACCTGTAATTATTACTGAATACGGTTGCCCTGCTTACGCTGA